>CANQVM010000038.1 GCA_947627265.1 uncultured Clostridia bacterium
CTATAGTTTTTAAGTGTACCTTGGTTTGCATCACTTACATTTGTAGTAACATATTTTCCTGCTTCTACTTTTACCTGCTTTGCTATATCTTCTCCATTATTATATACTGGCTTTCCATTTTTATCATAAATTAGATATCCATAATATTCATCCTCAGGTGGTATATATGTTTCTTCCATAGTATACTTACCTGGTTTTAAACCTTTAATTATTACTTTACTATCCTCTCCTATAACAAATTCAGTTGCTTCATTTTCTCCATAAGATGGGTTTATATAAGAATTTGTTCCAGATATTTCACTTGACTTTGTTGCTTTAACGTAGTTTCCTTTACTATCTTTTAATTTAATCTTTACACCTTTAAATGTAGGAATATCCGTTTCACTTTTACCTTTTTCACCATTTGCAATATCTCCATCCTTTTTAGTTATTATTAAATCTCCTGTTTCAGGTTTAGGTAGTTCTACATTTTTTTCAATTTCTTTTTCATAAACATCATATACTGCAACATTTTGTACACCTGTAGATTGACTTAAACCTACTACTACTCTACCAGGATATACTACATCTTTTCTGCTTAATGTTATTTTTTTTATTTCCGATAGTGAATTAGTCTTTTCAATTCGAATATAAATATTATTATAACAATATCCGATTAGTTTCATTATTACCAGTTAAATTTGTTAATTCAACAAATTTTTCCCCAGTTGTATTGCCTTTTGGAACACAAAGTTTTGCCTCAATATCTTTATTCTCAGTAGTAGTAACTGTAACCGTTGGCAGAATGTCGCAACCAAAATCAATAGTATAAGGACCTATATACGTATATTTTGCTCCATACTCAACAGATACATCTGCTTTTTTTGTATTGCATTTCATTCCATATGTAAGAAAATTTTTAATTCTGTTTGCATAATTTTCAGCCATAAGTTCATTATGAGTATCTCCCTTCCATGAAGCTTCTTCTGTAGTAACACCTTGCATAAGATCATAACCATTCTTCTTGCTCCAATTTGTACTAATAGCTTTACGAATATATGATTTTGTTTCAGTTTCAGTAATTGTTCCTACATCTTTATTATCAGCACCTAATTTTATCATATAAGCTAATTTGGCAAAGTCACTTATAGAATCAAGTTCTTGACCCTTATCATAATCAACTGCATTTGGTGATTGATAATTTTCATTCCATTCTAAAAATCTTAATTCCTTTGTTGCATCAGTTTCTCCATTTTCATTTCCATGTCCAAAGCACAATGCACCCCAACGATAAATCATGGCTGTAGGATTATAATACAAATAATTATCCGCTGCCGTTCTTTCTTCACCATCATTCATTGTCACTTTATATTTTCCCCAGTCATTAAGAGATATTGGAAACCTATTATCTCCACTTTTATATCCTAAAATCTCAACATTTCCTTCACTTTTCCAACCTGAAACCCAAGCTTGCTCTTTATCTTCATCATCATAAACTGTTGGTCTTTTAGCATTTACCCATGTGTTTTTTCCATGACCTAATCTCATTGAATAAAATATACCAGCTATACTCTTTTTGTCAAATCCAAAGCGGTCAGCATAAGGCACTTCGAAAGTATCCCATCTATTTACACTATTATTCCATGTCGAATAAACATATTTATCAAATATACGCTTATAACCATTACCTGTCATTACAAAGCCTTTATTTACCGTTAATCCCTTGGAAAAATTTGCATCTGGCTGGTCTAATGATGGATTAACAAAATCATTACCTTTCGCACTATAAGTATACCTTGGTAATAGTATAGCGATAATTAGTGTTATCCAAAATATTATAATAGTTAATATTCTTGCTTTTATCTTTTTCAATTTTTTTCCTCCTTTCTTATTATTTATTTTCCTCTTTAAATTCATTTTCAACTTTAATTACTTTTCTTTTTATTAAATATACTCCTATACCTATAATAGTTATTATAATAACAGTAATAGATATATACATAACTGCACTACCTGTTCTAACAGAAATGATTGCTTGTGCTGTACTAATGTCATCTTCTCCAGATTTTTTATTTCCTGGGGTTGAGTCAATATCTTCTATTGAAAATGCATTACTTGCTTTACTTATTTCTGCGGTATTTATTGAAGTTCCTGTATTATTTGCATTCATCTTTTTTATTAAAGTTAATGTTACTGTTTTTGTTTCTCCTGGATTTATTATTTCATTTGATAATTCTTTTAAATATAGTTCATTTGATGTTGTTTGATACCAGCTTTTATTAATTTCAGAACTAAATGATAAATCATTTGGCATGTAGTCTACAATCTCATTTACATATCCTGCTAGTTCTCCCTCATTTGTTATTTGAATATTGTATTCTATAATAACAGTATTATTTGAAATAGTTTTACGGTCTAACTCTATTTTTGCTAATTGAGATTTATTGTATTCTCTAACTGTTGTTCCTTGGCTATTTTGTACAATAATTCTATTTATATATTTATCTAATCTTAAGTCAAATTTTCCATTTTTTATAAATCCTGCATCTATATTTTCTAAGTTACTTTTATTTACTGTAAGTGTTCCAGTTATTGCTACTGTTTGATTTGTTCCTTCAACATTAGCAGTTTTACTTATTACATCTGAATTTTTATCATTACCAACACTGTCTTTTTGATATTCTGTAACTCTATACTGATTATTATCATATTTAAATAATACCATATAAGATCCCTGTCTTAGATTTTCAAATTTATAGCTTCCATTTGTATCTGTTTTAGTTTTCATATCTAGTTCTTGTTCATTTACCACAATTTTTCCGCTATTTACATCTAATAACATAACTTCAATTCCAGATAGTTTTTCTTCTGTATCTTCTTTTGTTCCATTCTGATTACTATCTATCCATGCTGTACCACTTATTGTATAATTATTATCTTTTTGTTCTGGATTACTTGGGTCTGCTGGGTTGTCTGGATTATCTGGATTATTTGGATCTGTTGGGTCTTGTGGATCTTCTGGATTATTTTGGTCATTTGGATCTGTTGGGTTGTCTGGATCTTCTGGATCTTCTGGATCTTGAGACTCATCTTCATTTTGCACATAATATGTTATCTCATTTGTTTTTATATTTACATCTTGTCCTTTAATAATTTGATAATTTGTAACACTATCTTCAAAAACATATTTTAAATTTACATAAGTTTCCATAATTAATGTTATTGTTTGATTAGGTTCCATAGTTTTTTCGATATCTAGGTTATTATATTCTTTTGACCACTCTACTTCTTCTTGTTTATCATTAATTATTAAATATGCATTTTTTATATTTACGCCTGTTGGAAATTCATCTCTAATTTCTAATATTTTAGATATAGAGCCTCTATTTTCTATTGTGGTGGTAAATGTTATTTCTTCTCCATCTTTTAAATATTTATCTGCTTTATTTGCAGTTTGTATAGCTGTTATTTCTGTTTCAGATTGTTTTAACTGTCTGCCTATTTCATTTGAATAATATTTTTCATTATCTATACTTGCATTAAAGCATAGTGAAGTATTAACATATAAAGTTTCTATTGGAATTTTTTCTATAATTAATTGTGTATATATTGTAGCTGTTTCTCCTGCTGCAATTTTTTTAATTTTAAATTTTGCCATTTTATTTTCAGATTGCAAAACTTCTATATTATCATCTTCCTTATAATTATTTAATGAAAAATATACTTCTGCTGGTAATGGTAATTCTACTTCAACATTTTTAAGCTCTTTATCTGTAATGTTTTTTACACAAACTTCAATTGGAAAACCTTGGTTAGAGTATAGTTGTGTTTGCTCATAAAAAGAATCTTTTAGTAATAAGCTTAATTTACCACTTTTTATTTTATTTGGAGTTATATCTATTTGTTTATCTTCTATACCATCTGCCTTAATGGTTATTTTACCTGTAAGTTGTTGATCTTCATTTTCAATTTCTTTTACAGAAATTTGATAATCTAAATTAACACTTTCGCCTGGAGCTAAACTTTCAACTGATAATGTTCCTTTTTCTAAAGCACTATTTTCTTCATATTTACTTACTACCTCTTCTTTTCCAGTAATTGAATTTATTACTCTTTCTTGATTGTGATTCCAATATATAGCATTTGTATGTTCCATATTAATATTTATATTATTTATATTATCACTTGTATTATTTGTTATTTTTAAATTATATTTTATCTTTTGTCCTTCTTTTACATCTTGTCCATTTACTAATTCTTTTTCTTCACTTATTCCTGTTACCTCAACAGAAATTTCATCTTCCGAAACTACAGATGCTAGTGTATTTGCTTGAGCTATTTCATTAATTTCTTCTGTTTTTAAATTTATAGTTGAATTTAAATTCATTGAAACACCTGAATAATTATAATTTAATGTTAAATTATCATAAGTACTTTCATTTTTTTCTAATCCTGCTGGAATACCTAATAAATAAGATACTTGTATAACTTGTCCTGCTGGTATTGTATTATTTGGTAATTCTATTTTAAATGATTTAATTGCAGACAAATCTGAAATATCCTCTTTCCATGTCTGAGCATTTTTATCTGCATTTTGCTCTTCTGAATAATATATTTTAGCTCCTTCTTGATTTACGCTAATAGCTTGTTTTAAATTCATTGCAAATGTTGCTTTTAATGTTTTATTTTCAATTGTTTGTTCACCTGTTTGTGCTAAATTTCCTATAATAGATACATCTGTAATATCATATTCATAGTTATTAACAATATAAACATTTTCTGTTGCATTTCTTGTCTCTGATGAAGTATCTAGTTTTCCTACTTTTTCTTCATTTTCTATAACTTCTAATGTATCTTTATTTTCATTATAATTTGATAATTCATTAATTGTTAAAATACCATATTTAGAATTTAGGTTAATATTAGTTGATGTACTAAAGGCTTCAGAAGGTCTATTTTGGTTAGCATAATTCATTATTATTTCAGCAGATTTACTTGGTGTTGTTTTTTCAATTGTAATATCAGCTGTAATGGAAATTTGAATTCCTTCATTTATACTATTTTCAAATGCAATTTGTTGTCCTTCCATTTGTAAGTAAATTACTTGTTGACCATTTTTATTTTTATATGATTTTGCACTTGAAATATTTATATTTTCTTGACAATTTATTTGTGTTATATTTTTTACATCTATAGTAAGATTTTCTGGTAATACAATTTCCATGTATGGATTTTTATATAAATCATATTTATTAGAATCACTTTTTAAAGTTATTAATAATTGAATATTTTCATTTTTTTGTAATGTAGATAATTTATTATTATTTATTTCAATTTTAGCTTCTGTTTTTGTATCTTCTAATGCAATATTTGATTGTATTATATTTTCTGATATATTAGTAATTACTTTTGTTTGTATATTTAATTGTACAAATTGTTTTAATTGCTCTTTGCTATATCCTACATTAGAACCTTTTATATATCTCTCATTTTCAATAATTAAATTACCTTCATTAATTGGTTTTGAAGTATTTATAATAGTTTTACTTATTTCGTTATTATAAGTTACAACAATATTTCCATTTTCATTTACTGGAGAATCTTTAGTAATTGTTCCAATAACATTACCTGATAAGTCTGTTATTGTTATATTTCCTTCTTCTCCTAATATTTGAGTAAAGTTTTCTTTATTAACTGTAGTTGATTTATATAATATCTTATTTTGCATTGTATAAGTTTTTCCATTATTATCAACAAATTGCTCTTCTCCATTTTCAATATTAATGTGTTCTACTGAATTAATATCAGATATTTCTAAGTAGTTATATTCATTAAAAGTTGTTTCATCTTGAGTTCCTGCATACATGTATCCCTTATATATCTTTTGAGTTAAAACTTTACTTCCACTAACAATCGTTCCATTTGAAGTAATTTGTATAGTTTGTTTATCATCTTTTGAAACTGTATTTTGTGTATATAACTTTGTATCCATTTTTGTTTCTAATGATATAGTTTTATTTGAAAATTTTGTATTTTTATTATATTTATAAATAATTTTATATATATTTGTTGGTGTACCCCAAGTTCCTTTGCTTTCTTTAAATATATGTAGTGTATTATCTCCTTTTGTATATTTATATTGCTCACCTGATAGCTTTTTACCATTTAGTAATACCACTATTCTTTCTAAATTTTGATCATCTAATAAAGGGACTTGTACATTTAGAGATTCACTTTCTCTTGGTAATTTATCATCTATTACTTGTGTTGTTACATTTTGTTGTAGTAATATACCATTTTCTCCTAAGTTGATGTATTTTTCTATTGATTGACTCATATTAATGTCTGTATTTTGTACCCAACTAATTCTTGTCTTTATTTGCCCTGAAATATCTCTTTCTCTTTCATCTTCTTTATATATTCCATTAATAGAAATTGTATTTTCTTTTACAAAATAATCATCTGAAAACATACTTTGTTTTTTAAATTTTATTGGTATTTCAATTACTACATTATTACTATAAACAATTTGATTTAATAAAATTTCATTATTATTAGTATCAATATCCTTTATATATTTATTTGAAATTTTATCTTTCTGAATTTCAAAATTAGCATTTTCAATTTTTATTTTTGCATCATCTAAAACACCTTTTTCTTCAACATTAATATTTAGAAAAAGTATTTCTTCTGTATCTAAATTAGCCTGTTTATAATGAGTTTTTTCTTCATTATTAGTAAAGTAAGCATTAAATAGTACATTCTTTATGTTTGTTACATTATTTTGTACTTCTAGATCTTCATATATAGCTATAACTATTCCTTTACCTAATAACAAAAAATTAGTTGCTATTAGTATGGCTGTTAATATTAATACTACTAAACTTTTCAAAAATTTCTTAAACATTGTATGCCTCCTTAATTATATTTAGTTGAATCAAATCCTCCTGTTCAATACCATTTTTTACAGAATACTGCACCAAGGTACCCTTATCTTGGTCAGATAATTTGTAGTTAATGTATTTTTGTAAATCTGCTTCAATTGTAGCTTTTAAGTTATCTGCTCCAACACTAATAGACATTAGTAATTTAGCACAAATTAGCATAACTAATGCTACTACAATCCCCAAAAATACATATGAAATCTTTTTTCTTAAACTCTTATTTTGCATTTTTATCCTCCTTTGTACCTATTGGTGTATATATCTACCAATGGACTTTATCTAATATATATTGTAATAAGGTTTCTTTTTAAAAGCAATATAAGTTTTTTCCATTTAAGCCAAATATTACATTATTCTTTTTTTTTTCTTTTAGGGATACAGATTTCAGAACTTTTAGATCTACATTTTTTACTTTTTTTTGACATTTTAATTACATTTTTTAAAATATCTTAAAAAAAATTAATGAAACCTTTTATTTCCGTTAACTTTTTACAAATAATATATATCTTGAGTTAAAAATATCTATATATATTAATAGGTACCCATTTAGGTACTTATTATAATAAATATTATATATTCTGTTTGTTGTATATTTGTGCTCTCTTATGATAAAAGAGCATTTAAAGGAGGTATTATATGGCAGTAAAAAAATTAAATAAAAAAGAATGGACAAAAGATGGTCGTAAATGGATATTTTATGACTATATTAAAAATTTAGATGGTAGTAGGAGAAAATATAAATCTAAGAGGTTCTTTACAAAATCAGAGGCTTTATATGCAGAAAGGGAATTTTTAATAACTAATACAAATTATACAAAACAAAATAGAAATATGACATTTAAAGATTTATATAAGCTTTATTATCAATATAAAAGAGATAAAGTTAAAATAACTACATTAAAAACCTATCAAGATAGATTGAAATTTTTTAAAAATTTAGAAAATATTAAATTAAAAGATTTTAATATTACACATTTTGAAATCTGGAAAAATGAAATAAATTCCCTTTGTTTATCTACTACATATAAAAATAACATTTTTAAATTTTTAAAATCTTTATTAAATTATGCTACTAAATGGTATAATTTTAACTTTTTATCTACATATAACAAAATGACAAATTTTACAAATCCAAATGAAACTCAAAAAGAAATGAAATTTTTTACTTTTGAAGAATTTAAACAATTTATTTCAGTAGAAAATGATATTTTATATAAAACAATGTATGAAATGTTTTATTACTGTGGGCTTAGGCGTGGTGAATTACGTGGGTTAACTTGGCAAGATATTAATTTTGATAATCATACTTTAAGGGTTACTAAAAATATTGTTAATATAAATGGAGATGAAGGAAAACATTATATAGTAACAACTCCTAAAACTAGATCTAGTTTTAGGACAATACCTATACCAAAAGTATTATTTAATGATTTAAATCAATTATTTCATATAATACAAACACATCCTTTATTTGATTGCACATGGTATGTATTTGGAGATGCTAATCCTATTACAAATGGAAAAATAAGGTATAGAAAAAATAAACTTTGTAAATTAGCAAAAGTAAAACAAATAAGAATTCATGACTTTAGACATAGTTGTGCTTCTTTATTAATTAACAGTAATGCAAGTATTACATTAGTTGCAAAGTACTTAGGTCATACAAAAATTAACGAAACATTAAATACTTATTCTCATTTTTTTAAAAACCAAATGGATGAAATAATAAATATAATTGATAAACTAAATTAAAATGGGTACCTATTTTGGTACCTATTTTATAAATTAGTTTTAGTATTTTAAGTACAAATGTAAATTTCGGTGTTCAGGAGGAAGACCAAGAAGAGTTTACTATAAAAGACACTAAACTTTCTATTAATTTAGGTCAAATTGATGGAAAATATCCAAATAGTGTAAAAGTAATTACTAATAGTACATATCTTACGAATGGTAAAAAAGATAATATTCAAGATAATTACCAATATTATGAAAATACTGGTATTTTGGAGATATATACAAGTAATGAAAATGAAAATGGAGAGTTAATAAATAATAAAAAACCAAATAAAGATAGTAAAGATGAATTTACAATTATTTGTTATTATGATACCTATACAGATGAAAATAGCGAAAGACAAATAGGATTTAAAATATCTGCGATATCTATACTATCATCAGAAGGTAGAACAATTGAAAAAGAGAGTGAATTTGGTGGAAAAGTAACAGAAAATATTGGAGAAATTACATCTTATACAAGTACAACAGATGATATTTATAATGGATATATAAAATCAAATGTAATTAATAAAACAAATTATTCTACACAATTTAAAGAAGTAGAAGAAATAACAGTAAGTAAAAAAGAAGCACAAGATAAGATAAAATTAGAAGAAAATAGTACATTTATAAGAAAATACCAAAATAACATACAAGAAGAAATAACACAAGACCTAGGAAATAATGGAAACTTAATTTATAAAAGTACAAAAATAAGAAAAGAAAATATAACAAAGTTACTTCGGAGAAGAAGGAACAATTGAAATATATGAAGTTTTACCAACTGAAGAAAAATTAATTGAAACTATAAATAAAGATACCAAATTTGATGAAGATGAAACAAAAACAATAAATTATGAAGAAGGAATAGAAAAAATATCTATAAAAACAAGTAAAATACAAAATGAAGGAATACTAAAATTAGAAAACACAAAAGAAATAAAACACACAATGACAAATATAGATAATAACATAAAAGTAAAAACAGCGGGAAAAATAATAGAAATAAAAGAAGAAACCAAAGAACAAGAAGATAAAGAAATAGTAGAAGAAGTAAAAGTATTAGAAGAAAATTATGAGAAAGAAACAGAAATAAAAGATGCACAAACAAATATAAATGTAAAAGCCAATAATACAAAGTGGACAAATAAACAACAAAATGACATTACATTTGATGTATATATAAATTCAAATACAATAAAAGATAATATGTTAAAAAATCCAAGTATAAGAATAGAATTACCAAACCAAGTAGAAAAAGTAGTATTAGGAGAAAGTTCTATTATTTATGCAAATGGATTAGAATTAGAAAATCCATATTTAGAAAAAAATGAAAATGGAAATATAGTAATAGTAGCAAATATAAGAGGACAGCAAACAACATATGATGAGAATTCATTAGGATTAGTAACAGATGTAAAACTATCAGCAACAATAATTTTAAAGAAAGATATAAAAACATCAGAAGAAAATATAAATATAACATATACAAATGAGTTTACATTAAATAAAACACCAGAGAGTATAAATAAAGATTTAGGTATAGAAATACAAAGTTATCAAGAAGAACAGCAAAATAATACAGAAAAATTAGATAATGTATATGGTGCAAATCCAATTGCAATAAATGAGGATACAAGTGGATTACAAGTAGAAGTAGTACCAGTTAAAGGAGATACCGTTTTATCTAATGGAGATACAGTTTATGAAGGAGAGTATATAAAATATAATATAAAAGTATCAAATACAAGTGAGAATAATATAAACAATGTAAAGATAGTAGGAACGATACCAGAGGGAACAGTTTATGGAGAATTAGATACTGATTATAATGCAATACATGGAACAGAAAAATCTAGATATCAATATCTTTTTGATGAAAGTGTAAAAACAAAGGAATTTAATATAGATTCTTTAAAACCTAAACAAAGTATTAGTACTTTTTATGAAGTACAAGTAAAAGATTTGGAGGAAGAAAAAGATGAACTACCAACTTCAGTTAATATAAAAACTTTCGTTGAAGATACTGAAGTAGTAAATTACGAAATGCAAAATATTATAGAACCTGCTATGGCAAAGGTATTCATGCAATCTTTTTTAGCAGATTTTAAACATCAGTGGGAATACCACATTATGGTACAAAGTGATGAACAAAAAGAAATTGTTACAAATATTAAACTCCCAAAAGGATTTGAATTATATAATATATATGCTGAAGGTTTAGATAAGAAATTTGATGAAATAACAGATATATCAGAAGATAAAACTAAAATTGCACTTACAATGGAAACTAATAAAACATATGTCTTATATTATTATATAAGACCTTCAAAATTAGAACAAAAAAACAAAGATTCTAAAGTAGAGCTTGATGTAACAGCAAGTGTAGATATAGATGGCATTACTTATAGATCTAATGAAAATAGAATTATTTTTGAATATGAAAGTATTTCCATTTCAATGTCTTCACCAAATGAAGAAGAAGTAGTACAATATGGAGAAAAAATTGATTATACAATAAAAATTACAGCTAGTAATGGAATTAATAATAAAATAGATCCCAGTTATGCATCTATTCCAATTAGAATAACAGATTTTTTACCAGAAAAAGTATATCCTATTAGTGTAGAGTATGATACATGGGAAGAAATTATTAATGATAAAGATGAAAACACAAATATTTATATTCCAACAGGGCAATTTAATAAAAAAACTGTTACAGAAGATATTAGTTCAATTTTAGAAGATAGTGATGGAAATAAATTACCAAATGTAGATTTAACTATTAATATACCATATGGAGAAACTGCTGTTATAAAAGTAGAAACAACAGCAGGATTTGTAACAGAAAAAACTACAATTGAAAATAGTATAACTGTATCTAGTTATAATGAACAAATTGATGCTAAAACATCTAATGTAGTGAGACATATAATAGTTCCAACAAATGAAGAAATTGAAGATTCAAATCAACCAAGTGATCCGACTGACCCAGAAAATCCAAATAATCCAACTGATCCAGAAAATCCAAATAATCCAACTGATCCAGAAAATCCAAATAATCCAACTGACCCAGAAAATTCAAATAATCCATCCCAAGAAGATAAATATAGTATTTCAGGAGTTTCATGGCTAGATAAAAACCAGGATGGTCAAAGACAAACAAATGAGTCTCTATTAAATGGAATTTCAGTACTTCTTGTAGATTCTAAAAATTCAAGTGCAATTAAGGCAAGAACAACTACAAACGAAAGTGGTATTTATAGATTTTCTGATTTAGAAGAAGGAGATTATATTGTTATTTTCCAATATGATACCAATATATATTCATTAACAGAATATCAAAAAAGTGGTATATCAAATAATATAAATTCAGATGCTACTGATAAAACTATAGCAATACAAGGTAAAGAACAAAAGGTAGGATTAACTGATATTTTAAAATTAAATGCATCTATTACAAATGTTGATATAGGTCTTGTAAAAAATAAAGAATGTGATTTAAAACTAGATAAATATATATCTAAGGTATCAGTAAGAACATCAAATGGAACAAAGCAAAATACATATGATAATTCAAAACTAGCTAAAGTAGAGATAAAAGCAAAAGAAATAGAAGGAGCAACGGTAGTTATAGAGTATAAATTAGTAATAACAAACGAAGGAGAGTTAGCAACAAATGTTGATAAAATAATAGATTATATACCAAGTGGATTAACATTCTCATCAGAGTTAAATACAAATTGGACAATTCTAACAAGTGGAGAATTAGTTAATACAAGCCTTTCTACTAGAAGCATAGAACCAGGAAAGAGTATAGAAGTTCCATTAATATTAACAAAACAAATGACATCAAATTCAACAGGTACATTTACAAATACAGCAGAAATAGGAGAAATAAGTAATCAAATAGGAACAAAAGATATAGATTCAACGCCAGGAAACAAACAAGAGCAAGAAGATGATTATTCAAAAGCAGATTTAATTATTTCTGTTAGCACAGGTGCTGTTATATATTTTTCAATTGGATTTATATTTTTAGCAGCTTTAGGTATTACTATATATCTATTTTATAGAAAAGAAATTAAGAAATTTGGAAAGATATCTTTATTTTGCATATTACTTATAACTATGCTAATGTCAACAAGTATATCAGCTGATGCAATTTCAGAAAATCCTGATTACTGGTTTGTATATGATAGCGGTGATAGTGCTCCTAACTATGGTGGAATAACAGGCCTTTACGATATAGCAACAAAAGTAAATACAGGATTTATGTTATGTAATATAAAATCTGATGGAAGTGTTGATGTAGACATTAATAAATTAGCTGAATGTACTAATCATGAATTGCCACCATGGTTTCAATATGATTGTACTATTCCTGGCTATAGAAGTAGATTACCAAATGGTTATTTTAGCTATGGTGGATATGTTAAAATTGAAGAAGAGGTAACTCAAGAAGAAAATGATACTACTACTAATGGGTCTTTTAAAATGAAAAAAAATAATACAGATGAAAACATTGGAATAACAACTAGAAATGATAAATATTTAATAGGACCATTTAAATTTTCAGAAACAGATAGTATTTATCAAACAACTTATTCATGTGAAATAACGATGAAAAATATTGAATCAAACGATACTAAATCAGTTACCATGGATACAGCATACGACTCGGATGGAAATAAAATAATAATACAAAAAAATATTAATTTGTATTTTGATGTATCAAACTATGTAGATAAATATTCTATAAAAAATGTTAAAATAACTGGAAAAAATGGTATTACTAAAACGACAAAAACTACAAGAAAAATCGCTTTTAAATTACAACCAAATACTGAAGAATTTAAAAAATATCAAATTATAAAACCACGCTTTTTAGAGATAACCACAACAACAAAGGATGAACAATATCCTATGTCTAGTTTTTGTGAATGGAATAATACAATATCTGGAAATCTAGAAATTATGAAAGTAGATAAAAATTCACAAGAACCATTAAATGGAGTTAAATTCAAACTTAAAGATAGCACTGGAATGTATGTTTTAGCAGAAAATAAACAAGGAATACATACGACTGTTAACGGATTAATTACACTTACTAATCAACAATCTGTTTCTAAGGAAAACGCTACTACATTTACTACAGGTACAAATGGCAAAGTAATCATTCAAAAAATAAACAAAGGTACTTATAAAATAGAGGAAGTTGAAGTTCCTAGAGGAGATTATGGATATACAGATGCAGGTTTTGTATCCGTAAATAAATATGTATATTCAGGTAAAATAAACAAAATAACAATTGAAAATGAAAA
>CANQVM010000039.1 GCA_947627265.1 uncultured Clostridia bacterium
AACTTAAATTTTGGTTGATTTGCTCTGCTTTTTTTGCTAAACATTTTTTGTTAGCTTTGCGTAAAATCTACATTTTGCGAAAAACATATCATATTTTGTCTAAATTTCACGAGCTTTGCAAATTCTTCTTGTAACCGCACCTGGGTTACATGTGATGAGAGTAACTTCACGTTTGCCGGCTGTATTTTGGTCTAAGCAAGATAATTCAGTTGGATAGCAAGAGTATACATTATAAATTTTATATGTAACTTTTGATTTTGTGTTTCTATTTACCATATAGAATGTATCTCCAACTTGTAATTCCAAAACTTTCTGTATCATATTTGGCCAATTATGACCGACTATGCAAAAGTTTCCAATCGAGTTTATTTCATCAGGCCCGCACAATTCTGCGACTGATAAATTTAAAGAACCATCTTCATGAGGAGTTAATACGGGTTTGCTTATGCCAATTTTGTCAATAACAAGTTGACCTAGTACTTTGTATCCTCCCATACTAGTAGGAATTTCCATGTCGGATTTTTCATCTGTTGATCCCGGTTCAACATTTTCAGGCTCAGTAGTATTGGTTGAAGGCTCTGTTGCTTCAGCTACGTTATTTGAATCTGATGCTGGGTCATTATTTGAACACGCTATAAGATGATCACTTAAGATGAAATATAAAATAACGATAAAAGAGATTATTAAAAAGATTACAAAAGATGGTTTTTTATAATCAAGCTTCTTTTTTTTAGCTCTTCTTGCTTTAGCATAAACTGTCATTTTCACTCTTCTAAAAAATTCACCCCCTTATTTTTATTTTGTTCTTTCTTAATCAGACAACTGTATTTTATTTCATTTTGTTTTAGAAGTCAATACTTTTTAGGTAATTTTTTTTATTTTTTTTAATTTTTTCCAAAATCTCTTAAAAAGTGCTATATTTCATAGTTTTTCGATGGTTTATTCTGGTAATTTTTTTTTATATTTTTACATTATTTTACATGTTTTGAAAATTTTGTAATAAGTTTTGACAAAGTTAGATTATTTTTTCATCACAATTAAAATATTTTATAATATATTTCTGTATTTTTAATTGGACTTCTTTCCATTGCAAGCAAATATTCTTCTTTATCAATTTTACTCCAATCAACTACTTTACCAAGCTCTTTTTTTAAAATCATATCTAACCAAATTCTCGTGCTTTGTCCATTTCTCTCTAAAAGGATAGCTATATTCTATTGCTTTTAATTTTGTTATTCTCTCTTCCTCTTTAGCAAGCTCTATATCATTATCTAAACCTAACTTATTTTTTAATAACATATTTTTTCCTCCTTACATTAAAATATATATTTTATTATTAATGTTTATTTCATTAAATTTTTAGAATAATAATAAATATCAGTACACTTCAAATCCTTATCCCAAATTTCATTATAATAATTATCTATAAAGAAACTCTTAATTGTCTTTTCATATTTATCAAATCCCTATTTTACATGGAATGGTATATTATTCTCAGTTGTTCCTATTATCATTTTTTATACATTTGTTTATAATTATCATATAGATATTTTATCATTTTTTATGTGTTTTAAAATGATATTTTTTGAAATTTTATTAAAAAGCAAGATAACTATATTCTATTTAATAAAATTTTGACAAAAATTATAAATAATTATAAAATAAATTTAAAAAAATAAGCAGGAGTCTTTACAAACTTCCCGCTTATAACTTATTTCAATTTTTCTCCAGTTATAATATACATATACACATATTCATTAATAATTACATATAATTCACTTTTTTCGTTTTCTATTACTTCATAATGAATTATATTACTATTATTTTGTTCAGCTACATCAATTAAATCATCTATACTATTAAGTTTCATTAATTTTAAATCACTAAAATTAGGTTTATTTGATATTGTAATTATTAATTCTTTATAATATTTCAATAAACGTTTCATATTTTTTTTATATATTTCTTCAGGTGTTTTTTTGCTGAATTTTTTCATTATTATAAATAATGCTATTGCACTCATAATGAATATTACTGAAAATATATAATATACTATTTTATTTACTGATATTGCTTTTGTAATTTGTGGCATAATTTCTTTGCTTGTAATATTTTGATATTTTTCTTCTACATTTGTTACAGTATTGGTTATTGGGATATCTAGTTCAATATAATCATCAACCGTTTTGTTGTTTTCATCTAATCCTTGAAGATCTAAGTTGTACGATATATTAAAGTACACTTTCAAAACAGCATTAATACTAATTCCATACTCTTCCTCATAGGAACGTGCTAAATTATTATAGTATTCATAATCTATGTCTACTTTTTCATTTATTGAAAATTCGTTTTTATTAGTATTTGATGTTGTATTATCTAAAATTGTAAATTCTCTATTCCAGACTTCTTTTCCTTGATAATCGCTATTTGCTACTGTTGCTACCATATTAGCTATAATATTATAGTTATAGCTTATATCTATCTCTTTACTTCCATTAAAATCGTATTTAAATTCTAATGCAAACTTATCTATAGATTTTGATGAATAATACAAGTCCTTTGGAAGACTATTGCTTGTATAAAATTGATTTGGATTTAATACTGCTTCATAATTGTCGTTCTTTTTTGCCTCATAACTATATATATACTCACTCTTTTCTTTATATGTTAAACCCATTCTAAAAAAAATAATCCCCAATATTATAAAAACTATTATTCCAAAAATTATAAGATAATTACTATTTTTTTCACGATATTTTCTATATATTCTTGTATGCTTTATCATACTATCCTCCTCTTTATTAAATATTTACTTCTTCTTGATGAAAATAGTTATATAACCAAACTGATGGCAATCCAATATATTTTATATGAAAAACGTATACACCTTTTATTTGCTCTATTCGTACTAAATCTGTATCTGGTGCGTTATTACTATCTCCTTTAGTTTGATATAACACTCTATCTTCTATTTTTACTATATTTACAACTCTATGTGCGATATTTTTGTCATCTTTTGTATATACAATTATTGAATTTTGTGATATATTACTCAACTCATAGTTATTCATTTTCTTAAAAATAACTACATCTCCTCTTTTGTATGTTGGAATCATACTGTTTGACAGTATACATATTGGTTCATATTTAAACAATCCTATCATAAAGCAAACTAACATAAATGCCAAAATAAAAGTAACTACATAATTAATCTTTGCTAAAATATTTTCTTTTCTTTTTCTTATATCCTTTTTTTCTTTTAAAAATTTATATTTAAACAATAAATACATAAAAATAGGCAGTAATATACTTGCTGATCCCATTACATACCAATCAACATTTGGAAATATTGGCACTACTATCATAAATAGTTTCACTAATACTCTATAACCAAGTACAAATATATACATATCCTTTAATAAAAAATAGGTATATATAATATTACTAATTACCATTGGAAAAGTAGTAGAACATATATATCTAAACAATTCTTCTTTGTTTGAACATAAATCTACTAATATATGATAATTAATTTGTATAAGTATTAGTAAAATTGTAATAATAGCAACTAGTAGTTTATTATTTTTATTTTTTGTAATTATTGCTATCTTTAATGTTTCAATTCCGATAATCGGATTTATCTGAATTATAATATTCGTTAGTATTGATATTATTTTATGGCTATATGGTGTTTTTGAAAATCCATACATATAACCTAAAGTTATATAGATTCCAATAGTTATAAATATAATAGTTATAAAATATATTAATTGTCTTTTATTTACATTAAACCTAATTTTTACATTTCTTATTAAATATAAAAATACTATTCCCCAGAATATAGGGTTAATTATATTTGTATAAAATGTAGCACCTTTTGTTGTAAAATATATTGTTATAAGCAAATATAAAAAAATTATTATTAATCCTTTGTTTTTAATGCATTTCACATTGTTCACCTTTTTCAAATTTATTCTATTTTTGCTGACATAACTATATCTGGAATAAAGTTTTCATCCTTTGAAATAATCATAAGATAAATTCTTGTTGTTTGACCTTTTTTTAATTGTATCCATAATGGTAATTCAAAGTTTGTATTTGTTTCATTTTTACAAGTAATTTCATTTGGAGATACTTCTAATAGTTCATTTTCTTTTCCTATATAAACATTTGCTCTAATTTTTGTAAAATCATATTCGGTGTCATTAGTTATATCTAAAATATATAATCTTTCATTTTCAATTTCTGTTTTATATAATGGATCTAGTTTGATAGATAAATTTGTTATTTCTATTTCAGATTCTTTTAACGTTAACGAAGCTTCTCCCTTTGTTATAATTTTTCCATTTCTATTTAATTCAGATATACTTCCTGATACTTTAATATAATTTTCAACAAAGTATTTTGCATATTCCTTTACTGTCATTTTGTCTTCCACATTTTGATTTACTATAAATATAATAGATATAGTAACCGAACCACATGCTTCAATCCTATTATCCCATTCAGTATTTTTTATAATTCTATATCCATCTTCTTTTTCTCCATATTCGTATGCATATGTTATATTTTCATTGTCATATATATTTATCTCCCAATTTTGATATGTATTTTTAGAATTATTATGAATAATAATATCATAGAAAAAAATATTATCTATTTGTTTAGTATTTACAAACTCTACATCGGGTTTCCACACTTCTTCAGGATTATTTATTATAGAAGATGCCCCAGTTATGTTTAAGGCTACATTTAATATTGAATATCCATTGGATATAAAAATAAATGATAATAAAATGCATAGGCAAATTATTAGTGAATTTCTTTTCTTTAAAAACCTTTTTATTAACCTTTTTTTCATTTTTTCCTCTTTTAATACTAAGATTTTTCTTATTTATTCTAGGAAAGTCATTGCAAAACGATAGACTTTCCATAGATTTCTTATTTTTATAAAGAAAAATTTAGTCATCTTGAACATATTCTATAATTCCTGTAATTGTTTTTGTTTTTACAGATGGTACTTCTGTAGTTTCTGCATTATACGTAACTTTCACTGTAAATGTTGTTTGTTCTCCTGCTCCTAAAGATGTAGCAGGGCTTGTTGTTTCATAGCTAATTGCTGGAGATCCTTCTTTATCATCTGGTGTAAAAGTTATTTTATCTAAAGTAGCATTAATTGTTCCAGCGTTCTGAATTGTTATTACATACGTGATTGTATCTCCTGGTTTCAACAATTTTGCACTAAAAGTGGCACTTGTATTAGTATACTCAGGTGTTCCAGCATCACATCCTGTACTGACATTTTCGGCAGTAATTCCAGTAATTTTGATATTCCACTCTCCTATAATTTCACTCTGTCCATTTATATTTAATTGGGTAGCAAATGCAGAATATGCTACTGCCATAGCAACAATTACTATTAAAATTGCTATTATTATAATATTTCTAGAATTTTTCATAATTAAGCTCCTCTCCAGTTCATTACCATAATGTGCAATATTATATTATATGTATGTATATTATTTATGTTTACTCTTTTTGTATTTTTATAATTTATATCAAAATATGGATTTTTAATAAAGTTTGATATTGAAGTTCTTTTTCTTGTGTTAAAGTATCTATAAAATTTACATTCATTAAGAATACCATTGAATATTTTTTAAATTTTAACATAATAAAAACCTCTCTTACATATTTAATTATATGTAAAAAAGGTTTTTGTTTTAATTCATCATTCCCTATTTTTTCGCTTTTTCTTTTCAATTTCGATATCCAATTAAGGACACTGTTTTATTGTAATTTTTTAATATTTTCCTCTACGATTTATTTAACTTTTCTTTTATTATTTTCTTCTTACTATTTTATTAATAAATATCCTGATATACTATAATTTTCAACATTTTTACTCGCCTTGTCATAAGATATAGATATATATGTTAATATAAGTTTTTTACTTTCATCTATTTGTATTTCATTTATATTTTCGAAATTAGCTGCTAATTTATCTCCATATTTTATATATTCATTAATTTTTTCGCAAATATTAGCATATATTATTTTATTATTTTCATTCTTTAATGCTATGTTTCCAAAAACTTTTTCTATGCTTCCTTGTTCGTTACTATAATTTGATACATTTATAGTATATAAATTTTTATATTCTTTTACATCTATATACTCAACATTACTGTGTGCACTAACATATTGCTTCATTATTCTACTTTCTTGATATATATTTGAACCTTTCAAATTTTTTATTTTTTTCTCTTCGTTTTCAGTTAGTAAGGCTTTTATTAATTTATTTCCTTCATATGTTTCCAGTAAGTAACAATATGCTCCATAAATTTTTTCCCTTTCTCCCTCTGTATATTCTGTTTTTTCTTTAAATATTTTTAGAATATTATATTGGCTTACTTGTGATATATTATACATATTTATATATGGTACAATTGTCGAAATTATCATAATAGCTACAAATACAAATATAATTTCTCCCATCTTTTCTTTTTTTCTTAATTTTATAATTGTATAAATAATTTCAAAAATTATTAACATTATGCATAAATATCTGCTTTCTGTAACACCATTATTTAGTATTCTTACACCTATTGAATATATTTGCAGAATAATAAATGGAATAAATAATTTAGGAAGTAATTTATTTATTTTGTCCGTTATTTTATCTTCCTTAAAGTTTTCAACCATTGTCCATATTGGACATCCTAATATAAACAAAGTTGAAAGTATTCTAAATATTTGATTTGATGGCATATCTCTTAAAACAATAATTTTTATTATATACATATAAATTATTGCAAATGCTATTATTACTAATGTTTCTAAAACGTATTTTATAACTACTCTTGAGAATTTTGATGTTTTTTCTTCTATATTATATAAAGAATATAAAAGTGCAGGTATATAATAAATTCCAAGTATTAATATCTCTACACTTAAAAGTAATGTATAGTTACTACCATCTAATATTAAGTAAATAAATATAGCTGTTACGACTGCACTCCCTATTGCAAGTATACCATATATAATGCTTATTTTAAATATATTTATAAAAACTGATGTTACATATTGTTCAAAGGTCTTTGTACTTCTTTTATAGTTAAAATATATTGATAAGCTAAAGGCTGATATCATACTACAAGTAAATAAATTTACCAGCCAATCGAGCATACTTTTAGATAGTATCTTCTCTATAACCTCTGGTTCCTCAAAAATATATGTAAAAAACGATGCTAAAACTGCTGAAATTATATAGCCTACTATCTTTTTTATTTTTTCTTTGAATATGCTTTCTGTTAAAAATGCTCCATTTGCAAATATCAAACCAAAAAACATTATTATATTGATTAGTATGTTTGTATTTATAATATTCCCTTGTAATTTTATCACATAGATTAAAGTTAATATTATTATAGTCACTACTGTTAATGGAAATCTCTCTATAGATTTTTTTAATGTTAAATATAGACCTCCTATCTTTTCTTTTAATTTATTCATTTAATTTTCCTCCATAAAATTTATTTACATAAATTATTGTTTTCTTACTATTAATATAAAGTACCATTTAATCCCAAATTTGTCAAATCTATTAAATCTGTTTCATCTAACTTCTCATCTCTTAAATCTATATCTTTAATATGATATATTATTATTAAATTAGATAATATAAATTAAAGTGCCCCCTTTCCTTGCGAAAAAGAAGGGCACTTTGCCTCCTTAGAAGAAGCCAAGATCATGATAAAGATCTTATTCTAGATCCATATCATAGCGGAGAAACTCAGCTATGGTAGCAATGAAATTTCCGTTTGTGGCTTTTCCTCTGCTCGAATCAATTGTGTTCCCAAATAAACTAATCAAAATATCGGGGGAACACCTATCGAACACGACTTCGATAGCATGCCTTATGGCACGCTCGACACGACTCGGTGTCGTATCGAATTTTCTGGCCAACATAGGATACAATTCCTTGACCAGATTGTTCATTAACGATGGATCTTCCAAAACTCCCCTTATCCCTTCCCTCACATAGCCGAATCCCTTTATATTACAAGGCATTCCTATTTTCGTAAGGATAAGGGTTATCCTTTTTTCCACATCATCGACACTGCAATCAGTAGTGCCGCCTGTGTCTATCCGTTGTTTTAGTTCGAGGATAAACTCATCTACCTCTTTAACTGTCCAACCCATTTTGCCTGCCAATTCTTTAAGCTTTTTCATTTTTTGTCTCTCCTTATTATTATAAATTACAGTTAAAAACTGTCATTTTTATTATATCACGTTTTCCACTTTATGTCAATTTTTACGTTTTTTTGATAATAAATTTCTTTACCAACAACATGTTTGGAAATTTTCTTATCTTAATTATACAATTTTCACTTAATATCATTGTCTTAATAACTATCTATTAAAACAAATTTTAATAGATAGTTACTAATGGTAAACGAGAATTTGCTTGCGTATCATGACATTTTTTATTACAAATACCAACTAATTTTTTGATTTTATCATTATATAATGCGTTTGAGTTTCATCTATTTTTCAAATCCCATTTTTTCATATAACTTAATTGCTCTTTCATTTATTTTAAATACTTGTAACTTTATATTTTTCCCTTTGTTCTCGAATATAATTTCTTTTAATATTGCTGTTCCGATTCCTTTATTTTGATATTCTGGTTTTACACAAATATTTCCTATTTCAAAAGTATTATCCTTTATTTCTTTTCCGTTGTAAAATCTGGACTAATTTGTCTTTTAGGTATATAAGTTCTATATTCTTTGAGTTTTCTTTCATAAATTTATCAAAAAGTTTCTTTTGGATTTCTTCATTCCACTCGCCATAAATATTTTCTACATATTTTTGATAAACTTCCTTTTTTAAATCATAAATAAATCTAATTTGTTCTTTATTACCATTTTTGTATATCTTTAATTCTAAATCTGGTACATCCCATGCTAGTCTAATCTTGCGTTCTGTAATTTTATTTTCAATTTCTTCTAATTTTCCGGTTTCAAATAATTCTATTGCTTTTAATTTTGTTATTTTTTCTTCATAATTATCTATAAAAAAATTCTTTACTGTCTTTTCATATTTTTCAAAACCTTGCTTAACGTAGAATGGAATATTATTTATCTACACACATCTTATCCAATCTCCCATTGTCATAGGAATATGTCACATAGCTTGCATTTGTTCTTCATTTATTTTTATTAGTACTTCTTCCTATTATATCTCCTATTTCAACCATTGTTTCAATATTATTTTTTGTATTAGTTATAATTTGATTATTTATTGTAATTTTATCTTTTTTTATAAACTGTATTATTGTTGAACCGCCAAACTCAAAATGTCCTTTTTCATCGTATTTATTAAAATTTATTATATCATTATTAACAATTTTTCCTACACATAGTGCTCCTACTTCAACTTGTAATATCTTTCCAAAATTTTCTGTATCCAATTCAGTTATTTCCCTATAGTTTTCTGTAAAGACTTTATATTGGTCATATACTATTGGATTAACTGTATGAAGTTTGCCATTTATTTTTCGTATATGTTTTTGTGTTCCATTATCACAAAAGATATATCTATGATAATCTGAAGGAGAAAGTCTATAAATTAAGCATATTCCACCTTTATAATGTTTGAATAGATTTTTATCTTGCACAATTTGCTCCATTGAATATTTGGAATTTTTTATATTTATAATTAAATCTTCTGAAATTTCATAATAGCTAATTTTACTGTTTGCTGTCGCAATAAAATCTTTTGTATAACTCTTTTGAAAATTATTTTTTAGTTTTCTTACAAAAAAATCATTAAAAGATTTATATTTGTCTTTTTCATATTTTGTTAAGTCTATTGAATATATTCTTTCATATATCCATATCATTGGTATTGAAATTCTGGTATTTAATATAATTCCAATAAATTTTGATATAATATTTAATGTTAAAATCTTTAATATTGCCCTTCCAATTAAATTATTATATAAAAATTTTAATATAGATGATTTTTCTTCATCATAAATAGTATCTCCATTTAAATATTTATACTTCATTTTTATTATATGTTAGTTTTAATAAAATTCTAACATAACTCTCCCTTCTGTAATTGTAGTCCTTTGTAAACTATATATTTCTACTTAGTACAAACATATATAAATGCCATTGGTATATTTATAGGAATAAATTTAATTTCTAATTTACTATATTTGTTCTTTAAATATTTATATAAATCTAAAGAGTATTGGAATGTAATAAATTTTCCACCTTCATTTAAATTATCATATATTTGATTTAATATAGTTTCTCTAATATCTTTTTTCAAAACGGTAAATGGTAAACCTGAAATAATATAATCTATATTGTTTATATGATTCTTTTGTATTACCTCAGTCATTTCTTCTGCTTTTTTATATATTGTTATTCCTGGAAATTTTTCTTTTAAGATTGTACTCATATCCTCGTTTTTTTCAAAAGCTATATAACATGTTGACTCTCTCTTTTTTTTCAATATTATTTCTGTATATGGACCTACTCCAGGTCCTAGTTCAATAATACAGTTTGCTTTATTGTAATCAATTTGTTCTGCCATCTTTTTTGATAATTTCTTAGAACTAGGAATTATACTTCCTATTTGTCTTGGATTATGAATAAAATTTTTTAAAAATATTATCTTTTCTCCCATTTGAAATTCCTTTCTTAATTATAATTTAAAAAAATTATTTAAAAAGTGCACATATTAATCCTATCACAATTAATCCCATTATTGATAATACTGTCCTCATTCTTAAACTTGGTTTTGGAATTTTTATATTTGTTATGAATGATATAGACAAAATTAATAATGCTAGCATAAAAATAATTTCATTTTTAATTATTATATATAATAATGGTATAAGAATTGTAGAACATGTTATTGGTAATCCAACAAAACATTTATCATTACTTGAATTAACATTATAATATGCAAGTCTTGTAATTCCACATATTATAAAAATGATATACACTCCTATGTCTATAAATGAATCATATCCCATTGATAAACATAAGCTAATAGGTAATATTCCAGAAGAAATTATATCTGATAATGAATCTAATTGTATTCCATATGTATCATCATTATTTATTTTCTTAGCGATAAATCCATCAAAAGCATCACAAATTCCTGCTAATATCATCATTATAATTGCTTCATTTATGAATTTTATATTGGAAAAATATATTCCTATAATCGAAAAAACAATTCCTATAAATGTTAGTATATTTCTTTTTCCCCATATATTTGAAATCATAAAAATTTTCTCCTTTTATTTTACAAATAGTTTATATTCTATATTTCTTCTTAAGTCTAACACTTCTTTACATTTACCTGTTAAATCAGAAGTATTATATATATTCCCATTACTGTCAACTGTTACAAGAAAATTAGCAGCTCCTATACTTTTTCTACTTTCATATAGCCATTTATAATAATCAGATATTTCAATTTCCATATTATTTAAAATATATGAGCTTAATAAATCTGGTCCTAAATATTTTGTATTTTCTTTATCTTTTTCTATTTCAAAATTTGCAAGCACTAAACTTTGAGTATTATATTTTCTATAATTATTTATTTCTTGATTATCTGTATTAAAATATTCTAACATGTCTATTACATTATCTTTTCCACTATTTAAATATGGTAAGTGATCTCCATAAAATACTATTATTGTAGGTTCTTCTAATGTTTGAATATATTCATATAATCTTCCTAGTTGTTTATCAGCATCAAAAATTCCCTGTGCATAAGAAGTTAGTACATTATTGATATCTTGTGAAAATTTACTTTTTGTTACATAAACATCATAATTTTCATATTTATCTTTTGGATAAGGCATATGTGCCTGCATAGTTAAAGTCATATAAAATAGTTTTTCATCTTTTGGCTTATTATTAAACTCTTTTATAATTTTATCTGTAACATATTCATCTGATACATATTGACCTTTAATGTATTTACTATCAACATTTGTTATATATTCAGTTTCATCAAGTTTTAGATACTTATAAAATCTACCACAATTAAAAAGTGATGAAGAAGCACATGTAGCTATTTTTGTCTTGTATCCATTATTTTTTAGTTCATTTATTATTGATGGCTTTTCATAATATGATTTATTTTTATATAATTGCATATATGGCACATATCCACAATTAAAATACATCACATTTGAACCTGTTAAAAATTCATATTCAACATTTGCGGATATTCCTCCATATGATGGACTTATCATATTAAAAAATAATCCTTTTTCTTTTAGCATATTAAAATTTGGTGTAACTCTTTGGTTAAATTCTATCTCTTCTAATTGATTAATATCCCAAAAAGATTCTGAAAATACAACTATAATATTAGGTTTTCCTAGAACTTTCTCTGAATTTTCTTTTGTTCTTGATAATTCTGCATTTATTATATTTTCATCATAGTCTTTAGGCTGTTCTATTCTATCTTCCAAAAGTTGACCATACATTCCTCCTATAACTCCATATGATAAATAATAGTCTGATATAGTTGTAAAACCTGCATAATCCTTTCTATTATCAATCTCAAAAACAAAATTAAGCATAAATTTATTTATTGGTTTTATAGGCAAAAATAATATAATTAATAATAATAATGATATTGTTGTTAAAGCTATTCTAAGTTTTACGCTATGTATCTCAATTATATTTTTATTGTTTTTCCACAAAAATTTAATAAAAATCACAAATAGTATAATTTCTATTATAATTGGAATTATAAATAACTTAATTGTATTCCATAATTCACCTTGAACTATTTGTATAATTTCTCCTGTAGCTCCCAAATATAATACATCTGTAAAACGTAATGGTTCTCCTGTAAAAGCATATTTTAGTTGGTTTATAATACTAAGGATTAAAATTATTGCTCCTACTACTGTTATGCACTTTTTTTCTTTTCCAAAAATCCCCAAAAAGAATACACTTAATATATATATAATAATACATTCTAATATAAGTCCTTTTACATTTTCAATTAATATCCAAAAATTATAATTTATTCCTATAAAGAATAAATTTAAAATAATAACAAAAAACAATGGCATTATTGCAATAATTTCTAAATATATTATTTCATTATTCTTCTTACTATTTTTTTTATAATTTGTATCCATACTTTTTCACCTAACTATTTTCTATTAAACATATTTTTCAATAATACTTTTATTTTATTAAAAATATTTTGTTTTTTACATATAAAATTTTTATTACTTTTTACTCTCTACTAAATTTTTAGAATAATAATAAATATCCGTGCACTTTAATTTCCCATCCCATATTTCTTTATCATAATTATCTATAAAGTAATTTTTAATTGTCTTTTCATATTTATCAAAACCCTGTTTAACATAGAATGGAATATTATTCTCAGTTGTTCCTACTAACATCTTATTATATTTCTGTTTATAGTTGCCACATAATGATTTTAATAATATTTTTGCATACCCTTTATTTCTATATTTTTCTTTTGTAATTATGTTTTTTAATTCTAATACTTTTTTAGAAATCGGTAGAATTACCGCAATACAAATTATCTTATCTTCCATTTTTAATGCATAAACATCAGAATCACTCAAATATCTACGTATCATATTTTCTGAAGGATCTGCCTCTAAAAACATATCCATATAATCTTCTTTATTTTCTATCTTTTTTACTTGCAACCTTGGTTCTTTTGGAAATTCATATCCTTTTGGAAATATAGGTTTTAAATTTTTACGGTCATCATTGGACATATGCTCTGAACAATACACTTAAACCCACACAATTTTCTTTGTATTTTTAAGTCCATTA
>CANQVM010000040.1 GCA_947627265.1 uncultured Clostridia bacterium
AACATCATACCAGTTGGTGCTTCTTTTGTCTATTTTTTTATTTCATTTTTCCCACATATTATTTATGCTAATTTTTTTCATTCTATAAATAACTCATGATAAGATCACCCTATGAAATTAACTTATGAAAAATTCACCCTATGATATAATGGAGGTATGAGAATTTTTATGAATGATAAAAGCATTTTTAATAAAATTAAAAAAATTTCATAAAATTTGTAACGAATTTTAATTTAAATAGTCTTATCTTTGAAGGAGGAAAAAATTGTGCAAAATATCGAACAAATTTACAAAGAATATTTTGGAACAGTATATAAATATCTATATTGCTTAACTCATAATGAAGACATTGCGGAAGAACTAACACAAGAAACATTTTACCGCGCCATTAAAAGCATTCATAATTTTAAAATGATTGTCAAATATCTGTATGGTTATGCCAAATTGCTAAAAATCTTTGGTATGATGAGTTAAAGAAAAAAGATAAAATAAAAAGCATCACTCAAGATGAAATAGTTACAATTCCAGCAACAGATAAATTTGAATTTTAATATAACTCTGATAATTGTAAAGTATTTATTTTTATTCATATAACTTTTATAGTATATTTTGTTATATGAAAATATGATTTATTTTACATCTGTAAATCCTGTATACAATGAGAATGATTTTAAAGAAACTATAAGCCAAAAGAAAGAAGAACTTCACAAATGGCATATGAATTTAGTTTCTTCTTTAAATAACATAGTAAATAAAGAATATATAGAAAATAGTAATGGAGATAAGTTTTATCCTGCTGAAAGTAATAGCGAGCAAGCCGGAACAGATTATGGATTTAATGAAAAAATTAAACTTTGGCAAACATTTAACCTAACAAAGTATGCTATGACAGATAGTATGAAAATCAAATAATATATGCTTTACTTTTTTCAATTTATATTATAAAATACCTTTTAAATTTAACATTATTAGACAAAGGCTAAAAATAATTTTGGAGGAACTTATGAAAAAAATAAAATTAAAAATAATAGGAATAATTATAATTGTAACTATTTTATTGCATAGTAGCATAGTAATTGCAGTATCTTCTAGTCAAGCTCAATTACAAAATGAACAAAATAAAATTGAGAATGAAAAAAAGAATGCTGAAGCAGAATTAAAAGAAGTACAAGAAGAAAAATCGACAACAGTAAAAGAAGTAGAAAAACTATCTAATCAAATAGAAGATTATCAATCTCAAATTGATAAATTAGATGAGCAAATATCAGAATTAAATACAAAAATAAGTGAATCACAAGAAAACCTAGATAAAGCACAATCTGATTATACAAAACAGGAGAAATTATTAGAAACGAGATTAGTAGCAATTCAGGAATCCGGCGAAACAAGATTTTTAGATTTCTTATTATCTTCTGATAATATTATGGATTTAATTTCCAATTATTATTTAATAACAGAAATAACAACAAGTGATGCTGAACTATTAGATAAAATACAAACACAAAAGCAAAAAATAGAAGAAGCCAAAACAAAGTTAGAAGAAGATAAACAACAATTGGCTACCTCAAAAGCTAGTAAAAGCCAAATCTCTACGCAATTACAGGCTTCTAAACAAGAAAAAAACACATATGTTGCGCAGTTAACAGATCAAGAGAAACAATTACAAAAAGAAATAGAAGAGTTAAAAAGCCATGAAAGTAGTATTGGAAATCGAATAGCACAAATGCAACAAGAATATGATAATAAAAATTCTTCTGGAAATAATAGTTTTAATAATAGTAATAGTTCTAGTTCTTATGGTTTTGGATGGCCAGTATCAAATCATGCAATTGGAACTAGATTCGGTGTTGCAGGTCCATATTGGAGTTCTGGATATCATACAGGAATTGACTTTCCAGTTTCTAGTGGTACAGCAGTATTTGCCGTAGGTGATGGAAAAGTATTTGACACAGGATATAATTCAGCATATGGAAACTTTGTTGAAATTTATCATGGAAATAATATATATAGTTTTTATGCTCACGCATCAAGCGTTTACGTAAGCATAGGACAAACTGTTTCTAAAGGGCAACAAATAATGGCATCTGGTAAATCTGGAAATGTTACAGGAGCACATTTACATTTTGAGATTAGAACACCTGGATATAAATATGCAAATTGCGTAAATCCATTAAACTATCTACCAAATTAATATAAATAGCATATAATTAAAAAGTAAAACTGAAAAATTATAAAGACTTTTTTATATAGTATAATATTAAAAATAAAAAAAAAGCTGTAAATTGTATAATAAAACTGAGCAAAAATTCTCAAATAAAATTGAGCAAATTTGCTCAGTTTTATTATACAATTTACAAGATAATTGAAAATTATAAAAAAAGATAAAAATTTGTAATATTTTGTAACAATTTAGGTTTAAATATAGTCTAAAATAATGGAGGAGGTAAAAATGGAAGAAATATATAAAAAGTATTCTAGATTAGTATATAATTATTTATACAAATTAACTAATAATATTGAAATTTCTGAAGAATTAACTCAAGAAACTTTTTACAATGCTATTCAAGGAATTAAAAATTTTAGAAAAGAATGTTCTTTAAATGTATGGCTTTGTCAAATAGCAAAAAATAAATGGAAAGATTATATTCTAAAAAATAAAAAATATGAATCAATACCACTTAATGATAATATTAAAGTCCAACCATCAGAAGAAAGTTTCGAGGAAACAATTAATTCGAGAGAAGAATTGATAAATCTTTATGAAAAGATTCACAATCTAGATTCTAATACACGTGAAGTTATTTATTTAAGAATTAAAGGAGATTTTTCTTTTAAAGAAATTGGAAGAATATTACAAAGAAATGAAGAATGGGCTAGAGTTACTTTTTATAGAGGAAAATTAAAATTAAAGGAGGAATTGAATAATGAAAAACGAATGTGAGGTTATAAGGGATTTACTACCTAGTTATATTTCAGGAGTTTTAAGTAATGAAACTGAGGAAGCAATTAAAGAACATATAAATAACTGTACTACTTGTAGAAAAATACTGGAAAAAATGAATACTGGCGAAATAAATAAATCAAATATTGAAGGTGAAAAAGAAGAAATCGATTGTTTAAAAAAGTATAATAAAAAAATGAAAAATTTAAAAATAATATTAATATTATTAATATTAATATTAATTGCTTTTCCATCTATATTTATAATCAAATATAACTATAATATTAATATAATGCAATCAGTAAGTAATAATTTTAAAAAAATTCAAGAAGAAAATAATTATACTGCTAATGTAATTGAACATAGAATTGACTATCAAAACAAAAGAGAATTTACAACTACCTCTAAATATTACTATAAAAATAATAAATATAAAATTGAAAAGCATTGTGAAAATGAATCTTTTGATATGAAAAATAAAGATACATATTATTATGGAGAAATTGACACGGACACTAGGACTAGAATTGTAGAGGATATAAAGACAGTTTATAAAGAAAGTAGAAATTATGTTTATGTCAAAAAAGGAGATTTACTTAGAGATATAAAAAACGAAATTGAAATATTTGATATAAACTTAGGATTTTTTAACAACATATTTATAAAAAGTGGATATCAAGTTAGAAATGATCGATACAATGGCAAAGACTGCTATGTTTTAAAAAAGGGAACTAATGAGGGATATGGTGAATTTTGGATTGAAAAAGACTCTATGATGATTATTAGGAGCATACAAGACCTTTACAATAATAGTTATACTGAAAAAAATTATAGTATAACCATTAATTCTGTTAAGGAAGAAGATTTGATGATTCCTGAACTAGAAGGATATAAAATTGAAGAAAGTATCGAGAATGTTGATGAAGAATATATAGAACTATATAAAAATCTTTAAAAGCATAAAAATATAATGTAAGGAGATAAAGGCAGGTTTAATTTTTTGAGTAAAAGTCCCATAGTAAAGCTAAGGGACTTTTTTAACAAAAAAAAGAGTAAATATACTAATTCATTATTTTTTATAAAAATACCATAAAACAAAAATAAAATCAAACACTTTCTTTTTATTTATAAAATCATTGCACACCTAATATTTTCTTCATATATTATTTAAAAATATAAATTATATATTTCCAAATTTAGATAGCGGAAAAATTCTATTAGTAACTTTTCCAGTAATCTTTTCTATAGGAATACAACAAATAAGGCGAATATAAATCAGGCTACAAGTAATATGTACTATGATACAGCAGAAGATATTCTATTTAATTTTTTTGGATATAACATAGATTGCAAACCAAAACCTAAAGATATAATATTAAAAATTATTGAATATATAGATGAAAAGGATATTAAAGTTATAAATTATTAAATTTTGCAACTTTTCTTTTGTGTAAATTGTATTATAATAAACAATCTTTTTTATGCTGTTAAAAATATCAAATAAAGAGGGGTGGTCTTTAATCAAATGTTTAATTAAATTTAATATAAGGAGGAAAAAAATGAATGAAGATGAGACATTATATAAGGAATTTTTAGAAGGAAATCAAAAAGCCTTTGAAAAACTTATTGATAAATATGCAGAAAGGCTAATTTATTTTATTGAAAGTTATGTTAAAAATTTTGACATAGCAGAGGATTTGGCTCAAGATGTTTTCGTATATATACTTATCAATAAAAATAAATATAATTTCAAATATTCTTTAAAAACGTACTTATTTACAATAGGAAAATGTAGAGCATTTAATTATCTAAAAAAGGCAAAAAGAGTTATATCACTAGAAAAAGATATTTATAGTAATGACAAGGAAAATGATATTGAAGAAATTATATTTAAAAATGAACGTAATAGAAAATTGAGGGATGCTATAAATTGCTTAAATTCTTCTCAAAGTAGAGCCATTTTTTTAGCAGATATAGAAGAATTGCCATATAAGGATATTTGTCAAATATTAGATATGTCAATGTCTAAAGTAAAAAGCTTAATTTTCAGAGGGAGAAGAAATTTAAAAGGAATATTATTAAAAGAGGGGGAATTTTATAATGGATAAGGAACTTTTTAAAGAAAATGTTTATAGAAAGTATCAAAAAAATAAATCAATTAAAAATGATGAATTTTTTAATTCTAATATACTAAACCCAAATACAGATTCTATATATAAAATTACAAAGATTGCAGCAACTGTCATCTTATGTTTTGCTACTACAGCAGGAGTAGTATATGGTGGAACTGAATTATATAAGTATATTACTCAAAAACCTATATCACCCAAATTTTCTATAAACCAAAATTATGACTATTCACAGGATATGGAATATAAGGATAAAATATATTATAAAAAAATAAATAATTATACTGATTATCAAAAATATAAAAATATGTGGTCTGATTTATTAGACATGAGTGAAAGTGATTTTAAAGAAAATTTTATGCTAATTACAGCAATAGAAAATAATTCAATGCTGGGGTTTACTATAATTAATACATACGCAGATGATTCAACATTATTTATAGAGTTCAATAAAGATGAAAACGCAGATAAAAATAACACAGTAATTGGTACAAAAATATCTAATGACTTATATAGAGAAAATATAGAGTTTAAAGAAAAAGCTAATATTGCTAATTCTGATGATTATACTAAAATTACTGAAATACAAAAGGATTATTCATTAGAAGATGCATTAGTTGATAACTGTTTTGTTATAAAAAATAATAAAATCATTTCAAAAGATGCTGAAAAATTAAATAATTTTATTAGTGAAACTCAAAAGGGTAATAATAGTTTTATTAGAATATATAGTGTAGAATTTGATGGAAGAACAACAGTAAGAGATATTGAATACAGGGATAATAAATATATATTTAATGTATTGACTCTTAGTGGTGAAGATGACAAAATATTTAGTGGAGAATATACTAAAATTGAAAAACGTACTTCCAAAAGTCTAGGTACATTTGTTACGTTATATAAAGATGATAGCGTTAATAGCGAAGATGCCACAGTATGTATTATACAATAATTTAACTTTTTTAACTTTTTTGTCTTTTAATGTTATTATTATTGGATCATACACCTTATAGAATTTAATATATCTACCTTTAATTTGTAGTATTTATCTTCTATTCCAAAAATTCTACCTGTTAAAATTCTTTTTTCTTCTTTACTTCTCATAATTTCTTTTATTGATAATTCTTTCAAAATTTCGCATATTTACCTTCTATGGAAAGTCTGTCATTTTCAATGATGACTTTCCTAGAATATAAAAAAGCACTTACCATTTATGGTAAATGCCTTGTAAATTATTAATAAATAAATTCGTTATTGACTATGAATTATACTTTTTAAATAATTATTGTTCTGTAATATTTCTGATAATTTGTTTATTAAGAAAATAATCTCCAATTTTTATATTATAAAGTGTAAGAGATTTTTTCGTTCTATAATCAATAAAATTTGTTGAGTTCCATTTTATCTCTACTAGTTTTATGTCTGCATTATCTTTTTTTATTTTCAAATATTTATCAGTAATATCTGTAATTTCTCCTGACAATTCTTCTCATGATACAACTTCATAATTTTCTAATAAATAATTATCTTTTTTTCTGTTCGATAAGGTTCTTGAATCTCTGTATAATTTATATGCTTTTCATTATTTTCCATCCAATTATAAGTACTTTTTACAGTTTTTCTAATAAAATTAAATTCTTCACAATCATTTGTATCCATACATACATGTTTTCTTACATATTCTTTACTATTTTCTGTTGTTTTTATTAAGGTATATGGTAATCTTTTATCTATATTAGTTTTAAAGAATATATAGCAAACTGATTCATGTTGAAATGGATATTGATATACTATCTTCGTAATTGTTATATTATCACTTTCTTTAATAGTATAAATATCTGAATTTAAAAATGACATTAATGTTTTTTCTTCTTCCTCTGTTAAGGTTTTATTGGTATTTTCAAAATCAACAATATAATATTCATTTGCAAAAAGTGAAGGCATTTTTATATCTCTCCTATAATTTACCATCTTTTTATTTATCATATTTATCTATTATTTAATCTATCATTTCAAAATTTTAAAAAAACCGCAATATAAATGAAAAGATAAATACAAATAATGGATATAATAATATTGATAGAGCATAAAAATGATATGACTGGTAATATCTATTTTCCTACTTTAAATCTTGATACTAATATTTATATTAATTATATTAGTATGAAAATAATATAAGTGACATCCCTATATTCATCTCTTATTCTTATTTTTTAAATATACTTATGTTTTTTTTACTAAAACTATTATCTTTTTTGTAGCATATACAAATATCAGAATAGATAATATTATACTATTAATTATAAAAAACAATTTGTTGTTTTTTATTTTTCTGAATTGTGCTTTTTCTTCTTTACTATAAATAACTTTTTCATAATAACACATATAATAATCATCAGATATTTTATGTTTTTTATTCGTAATTTCTCCCTCATATATATAATCATCTATACCTACATCTTCATACTTTAAATTATATTTTTCATATTTATCAACTGATATTTTAAATTTTATAAAAATAGGATTTGCTGAATCATAGCCTAATGATTCTTTCAATTCTTGTACAGAAAAATCATTAATATTGTCTATTTCTAATAATTTAGCTATTTCACATTTATCTACATAATTAAATGTTATTAAAATAATTTCAATTATTATTAGAAGAGCTAATATGACTTCAAATAAGTATTTTTTCTTCAAACTTACCCTCCTTTAAATTATCATTTATTTTTGTATTATCACATCCACATTTTCTTTTAATCCAGATTTATCAACAATAGCATAGAATACTTTATTTTAAAAAATTATCATATATAAATAATTCATATGGATTGTTATTTTTATAAGTAATTATCTTTTTTATTCCTGGCATATCTTGTATAGATGATTCTATTGTTTCAATTTTTGTGTTTGTCTTTATTTCAATTGAAGCCGAAAACGGATTATTTTGCTCATAATTATCTAATAAATATGCCTTATCTCCAAATTTATTTTTCATTCTTTCCAACGCTTTTTCCTTTGAAACATATTCTAATTCTATATTATCACTAATTGCAATTATTTTATTTTTTATATTTTCGACTTCTTCATCTGATATATTATCCTGCAAGTATATTTCCATTGTAGAAGCGATTTCATTGTAATGATTAAATACTAATATATTAAATGTAATTATAAATACCAAAAATATTATACCAATGAATATGATTATATTTTTTTTACTTAATTTCTTTTTTATTATTTTAAAAAAATCAATTTCTTTTATTTGTTCATGATTCTTACTGTCTTGTTTAAGTTCTTCTAATATATTTCTACAATTTTCACACTTTTTTAAATGTTCTTCTACTAACTTTTTAGATGTTTGACTTAAAACACCATCGCTATAACTAAATAATAAATCTCTAACAACATCACATTCATCTTTCATCTATTAAACTCCTCCTTTATTTTTTGCTTACCACGAAAAAATACAACTCTTGCCCAATTTGAACTTCTATTCATTATTTCAGCTATTTCACTATATTCAAAATTTCCAAGTATTCTTAAATACATTACATTTCTAGTATCTTCATCTAGGGTTTGTAATTTTTTAAATAATTGTAGATTGTTCTCTTTAGCACAGATTACTTCTTCTATAGATTCATCGATAAATAATGAGTTTTGTATACTATCTAATGGTATTTCTTGTCTTAGTTTTTGTTTTTTTAATTTTTTATACCATATATATTTACTTATCTGACATAACCAAGTAGATATTTTACACTCCCCTTTAAATTTATTTATATCTTGAACTGCTACTAAAAAAGTTTCCTGGACAATTTCTTCAGTTATATCTTCGTTTCCTGTTAAGCAGAATACATATTTATAAACAATTTCACCATATTGGCTATATATTTTTTCCATATCCTGCATAACTTTTCCCCCTTTCACTTAATTAGTATCTTTTTTTGATGTTTTGTTACAATTTTTTTATATTATTTTTGTATTATGGCATAGGCTAGAAATTATTCCAATTTATTTTTTCTTTTTTCTTTGTTTCTTTCTCTACATTTTTCTTTTTTCCTTATTTTTTAATACGAATTTCTGCCAAACCCAAGTAATAAAGGGGGGAGAAGATTTTATGAACAAATTAAATAAAATATTTTTAGTAATTATCATCGTGCTTTTAATTACTTTAATATTTATGACTATATTGTTTTTGAATTTCAAACAAATAGCTTATATTAATTATCTCCTTTACCAAAATACTTTGGAACAAGCAATGCAAACCAAATATAAGGAATCCAAAGCGAATGAATTATTTTTTATTTAAAAATATAAATTATATATTTCCAAATTTAGATAGTTGAAAATTTCTATTAGTAACTTTTCCTGTAATCTTTTGTATAGGAATACAACCAAAATCACGGCAATCTATAATAGACTCTCTGTTATCTCCCATAGCAAATATAAAATTTTCTGGAACTACAAAATAGATGATTTATAAACTTTTTAAGGTGTTCCTACATAATATTTAATTAAAGCTAGAATACTTAATATAATAATTAACAATATCATTATTAGATCTATATACTTTAAAAAATTATATGATTTTTTTCCATTATTTTATATAACCTTTCCATCTTCCATTTTTATAATTCTATCTGCCAATCTTGCAATCTCTAAATTATGTGTAATTATTATAATAGTTTGTTTATACTCTTTATTAGCTTTCTTTAATAATTGTATAATTTCATTACTTGACTTAGTGTCTAAATTTCCTGTTGGTTCATCAGCTAAAATTATTGTAGGATTTATAATTAATGCTCTACCAATAGCAACTTTTTGTTGCTGTCCACCAGATAATTCACTTGGTAAATGATTTTTTCTATTTGTTAAATTTAAGAATTCAATAATTTGGTTCAATTTTCTATTATCAACTTTCTTTTTATCAAGTTCTAATGGCAATAATATATTTTCTTCTACATTTAATGTAGGAATTAAATTATAAAATTGATATATTATTCCTATTTTTTGTCTTCTTAATATTGTTAGATTTTTTTTGGACATTTCATATATGTTTTTATTATAAAAATACACTTTTCCTTGAGTTGGATTTTCTAATCCTGCAATTGTATGTAATAATGTAGATTTACCACTTCCAGATGGTCCAATTATAGCAATAAACTCGCCTTCTTCTACATCAAATGATACATTATCTAATGCTACAACTTTTGATTCATCTTTTCCATATATCTTTTTTAGATTTTCAATTTTTAGAATCTTCATTACTATTTTTATCCTTTCTTTATTACTGTTTAATACTTTTGCGTGAGAATAATGTTATGATAATAGATATTAATAACATAATTGTAAAAAATAATGTTATGTTTCCAAATGGAATTAATAATTTATTTAGAGTAATAATATTTTGCATATATTTTATGATTCCAATTAATATTGGTATTGATAAGATAATAGATATTATCGTTGCTCTTATAAACATATAAATACTTTCATATATTAGAATTTTATTTATATTTCCCTTTGTTGCGCCTAAACTATGTAATGTTTTAAACTCTTTCTCTCTTTCACACAAACTTGCATTTATAATGTTTATTGTACTTATAACTCCTATTGTTATTATCGCTGTTATAATAACTCTTAACACTAATTCTACTATATTAATGTAAATAATTTTTTCTTGATTTTTTATAGTATAATATTCTATATCAATTGGAGACTTCTGATTTTTATTTATATTTTCTATATAGTTTGAAAATTGCATTATGTTTTTGCATTTTATTTTTATATATGATTCACTTGTTGTGTGTAAAAAATATTCTTCGTTATGTACATCTCCATTAGGTTCATACTTACTATAATTACTAAGATCCTTTTCTATATTGTCGAAGGTATTCATGTTTATGAAAATAATCGGCATATAACATTTAGTTTTTACTTCTTTATATCCATCTATTATTTCATCTGTTAATACGTAATTTTTATTTAAATTTTTATCATCAACTATTGTATAATTCCATTTATTATTTTCGGGTATTAGCAACCCCAACGCAATAATACTTAATTTAAACTCATCCTCATTTTTTAATGCTAGTTCATATGAATATGTCATATTTTCATTATCATTTTCTGTGTTTCCTGTCATAATATTGTTATAAATTATTATATCTCCATAATTTGCATTTATTTTTTTTATATATTTATCATATGTTTTATCATCTAATCCAATAATTTGTGTCTGTATACATTTCTTGTTGTCCATAAGTGAAAAAACTAAATTATCTGTGTTAATTGCGCTATCTGGCTCTACTAAAACATATGCTCCTAAATTTTTATATGACATATATTCAATTTTATCACCATATTCAACCTCGTAATTATTAAATATGGATTTATAATCTAAATCTTGCATTAAATTTAAATGTATTTCTGCATCAACATCATATTTATTTACAATATCTGCTGATTCTTTCTCATAGTTTATATATGTACTAACTGCTATATATGATGTCATACATACTACAAGTAAAATCGTTATAACTCTGTATTTGTTTTTATTTCTTTTTATATTTTTAATTGCTAATTTTCCTTCTATTGGAACTATTTTCTCTAATAGTGTCTTTTTCTTTTTATATTTTATTTGTTTATTATTTTTAATTCCTTCTATAACTGATGTTGTACTTGCTTTTACACTTGGTATTATAGAAGAAATAAATATATTAAATATTATAATAAATATTGATAAAATTATATATTTAATATCAAATATCAATTTAAAATTATACCCAGCATTACTTAATATATTATTTAAAAGTTCTAAAATCATATTTGAGACCATAATAGAACTTATTCCACCTATAATAATACCTATTATGCCCATAATTATTCCTTCTAGGAATATCATTTTTAATATTTGCCCCTCTGTTCCCCCAATACTATTTAATATAGCATACTCTTTTTTTCTTTCGTTTATAGTTATTAAAAAGGCATTATATAGTACTATAATAAACAGTATTGAGAAAACTGCTAATACAACTATAATGATAATATTTATAACATAAGAGTAATTAACTCTGGTTATACATGTAGGAATATCATCTTTATTATTTGTTATTTGAACATCTATTAATCCATATGCTGTAAGTAGTTTTTGATTGAATTCACATTTCTTATTTGCATTATCTAACAAACCTAATGTATAAATTATATCATTTGAATAACTACATACTTTTTTAACATTTACATATTTAATATATATGTTTATATTTTTATTTGCACTGGTAAAATTATCTAACTGGTCTAACTTCTGTAATTTATTACTATCATTTTCCTCTATATAAATTTTATCAATATATTCTTTATCTTTAATTTTACTTAAAATATTGGCACTTATATCTTTTATTATAAAGTGATAGTCATTGTATTCTTTTTCTATGTTTTGAGCAATTCCAGTTTTTATACTTGATATTAATAACATGGTAATAAATATAAGCATAGTACATAATATTATTGATATCACAGTAAATGCTGTTCTTTTTTTATTTTGCTTCATATTATTTATGGTTAATTTTGTTTCTATTTTCATATATTTTCTCCTAATCAATAAATATCCTCCGGCTAAGCCGGAGGTATTTTACTCATAACGCCTAAAAGGCTATATTACAAGCAGAGCCTTAA
>CANQVM010000041.1 GCA_947627265.1 uncultured Clostridia bacterium
ATACAAACAGCAGCAGGAGATGTTGCAAATAATGATAAGAAAATAAATGTACAAGATGTAACAAAACTTGCTAAATTTTCTGCTGGTAATGCTACAACTTATGTAGATGAACCTGCTGAAGAAATAGTTCAAGGACCACAAATAGTTTCTTTTGAAGTAAAGAAAGATTCTTCAAATGAAGTAATAACAGTGAAATTAAGTGAACCTATAAAAAGTGAAAGATTCATTATAAATGGAAAACTTTACAGTGCTACTAATTTAGGTGACAACACATATAAAATTGCGCTTACAACTGGAACGTTAAAGAAAGATGAACAAAATATATTTGAAGTAACAGATGAAACTGGTACTTTTAGTCAAACAAAAACATTCATTTATAGAGGATTAAAAACTCCAGATAGCGTTACTATTCCTGAAACTTCATCAAACTCTGAAGGTGCAATTAATGCATCAAATGTTAATAATGCAGTTGTTTTAGTTAGATATCAAACAACAAACCTAAATAAAGTTCCAGTAACAGTACAAATTATTATTTCAGATGAAAAAGGCAATGAGATATCATTGTCAAAAGAATTAACAGGATATGAAACAGATCCTAAAATTGAAGATGTAGATTTTAGTTCTTTATCTGATGGAAATTTATCAATAAAAACTATTGTTAAGGATTCTGAAGGAAATGTTATTGAAAAGGCAACAGGATATGCAACTATTGAGAAAAAAGCTGATTCACCAATTGTAAAATATACATCAGTAAAGCGTGTTGAAGCAACCAATGCTACAATAAATGGATTAATAAAAACAGATTCAACAGACACAGTATATTATCTAGTAAAAGAATCTGGAGAAGTTGCACCATCAGTTGATGATGTAATAAAAAACAACAAAACTACAACAGGTGATGTAGACATAGATAATGGCGTTGCAAGTAAATCATATGTAGCATATCTTGCAGTAAAAACAACTAAAGGAACAAAATCATCTAGTGTTGTTGCTGTAAACATTCCAACAGTTGATGCAAAAATATTAGATGCTGTTGAAACAGCTAAAATTACTAAATTAACATCTGAAAATGCTACTTTTGTTTGGGAATATGATGAGACCAAACAAGGTCTTGCTGGATATAGAGCAATTCTAAAAAATGATGAAAATAAAGTAATAGCTGAAAAGAAAATTAATCTAGGGGAAGAAAAAAAGGTTGATTTCTATGCTGAAATGAAAGCAGCTGGAGCTGATGAGTATAAGGTAGTTATTGTTGCATTAGGCAATGGTGTCGAATATGAAGATTCTGCCGAAACAGAATGTGCTACAACAGTTACAATTGAATCAGTAGCTAATAGTATTAATGTAACACCCCCTACATTAAACAAAACAGAATTAACATGGAAGGTAACAGGTTCTGTTGATGTGAAAGATATTTCTGATTATACTATAGAAGTAGCAAAATATAATCCATTAACTAGTAGTTTTGAAGCTTTAAAAACTAAATATAATACTTTAAGTACTTCTTATGATATAAAAGATATTGTGGAAGCAAATGGAATTGGAGAATATGTATTCAAAGTAACTGCAAACGCAAAAGATGGTCTACTATTAGTAAGCAAATCATCTGTAGAAAAAGTTGAAACATCAAACGTTAGATACTATCAAGCTGAAGCTATTAAAGATTTAGCTATATCTAAAGTAACAGAGAATACAGTTACTTTAACAGGAACATTATTACCTAATGTTTATAAAAGTGCAACTCCAAAATATGAAGTATATTATTCAATAAATGGAATAACATATACTAAAGCTTCTCAAAATGTTAATTCATTCCCTTATACATTAAATCAATTAACATCTGGTGAAGAATTAACATCAGGTACAGAATATTATATAAAAGTAAAAACAACAGTTGGATCAAATACAACAGAATGTGTATCAGAAGTTGTAAATGCTAAAACTAGTGCTGAGCCATCAAAAATGGATATTCAAGTTACAGATCAATTAACATTAAAAAAATATACAGCTCCAGATAAAGCTAATTCAACTCCTACATTAAATAATAATGAGGTAACTTATAATGATGGAATATTATATATTAAGAAAAATAACACTGTAAAAGCATATTCTACAGAAGTATTAGGAGTAGAAGATATAATAAGTGTGTTACAACAATTATCTGAAAATGATAAAATAAAAATAGATCCAGACAAAAACTATAGGATTACTTCTCTAACATTAACTTCATCTAACAATGATACAACAACTTACGACTTATCAAAAGTTGATGTAACAGCAAGTGTTACAATTACAGGAAATGCTAAAGAAACATCTATAAATGGAAAAATTGCTAGTCTTACATTATCAGGTGTTACTCCTAGATTTAACTTATCTGGATTAACTGTTACAGGAAAAGTTACTGTTAGCTCAACTGATGCAGAATTAGCATCTGTAGCTGTAGATACATCTTTAACTTTCGGCTCTAATGCTAAAAAGGTTACAATTAATGATGTAGTTATATCAAGTGTAGCAAAACTTAAAGATGTAAAAGTAACAGACAAAGGATTTGATATTGTTGGTGATAGCTCAAATGAAGTCACAGTAGATACTACTAAAGCCAATAGAGATGTAACATTAAAATTCATAACAACAAAACAAGTTAACTTAACAATTACAGCAAATGCGGACCATGCAACTAGTATAAGTAATTATAGTAAAGGAACTAAACTAACAGTTAAATCTGGAAAAATTGATTTAAGTGGATTAAGTGATTTACCTTTTGATACTGTAGATGCAGGATCTGATAAAGATACTACTGTAACAATAGTAACTAATGGATTAGCTGAAGAAAATCATCCAGCAGAAAATGTACCAACAGATAAAAATTCTATAATTACTGATTCTGGATTGAAATTTAAAACTGATAAATTAGGAGATGCATCATATAGTACAACAGCTGGCTCAAATGAAATTACATTTACAATTAATGCTAATAAGAAAGTAACAATAACTAAATAATTAATTGTATGTTGCGATGAATAACTTTTAAAGTGAGTAAATATAAAAAATAGTGAACTAGAAAATATTTTTCTAATTCACTATTTTTTTGTGCTACTTTTTCAGCAATCTAAATAAAGCATAGTTCATTTTTTACAAATTTAGGCAAGATAAGTTTCAGAATATTCTCTACCAAATTAACTTTTAGTTTAAATATCATAAGAAGTTTACACAAGCTTTTCAATATATTCACTTTCTGATATACTCTGCCCAAATTTTTATTGTTAAATAAGTGACTTTTTATATTTAATTATTTCCTTCTAAAAGTCCACCTACTTCATATGTTTCAGCTCCTTTAGGTAGAACTATAGTTACTTCTTGTTTACCTTCTGTTGCTGTAATAGTAGCTCCTTCAACATCTTCACCTAAGAATGCACTTAAGAAATCATTAAGGGCTTTTATCTTAGCGGCATTTGCTTCATCTTCACCTGGAACTAAGTATGTATCTCCAGATGCTGTTGTTAGCTTATCTAAAGCTGTTTTGTCTGCTGCAACTGTATAATCATATTTTCTTAATGCAAACTTACTTAGTGTAACTGGTGCAGGTGTATTAGATTTTGCTTTTACTGTGCTATCAGTACCTTTAGCTGTTTTTACTTTTACATTTTGTTTTCCTGATAATTCTGCACTATCTATTGTAACATTACCTTCTGTTGCATCAATTGTTAAATCACTATTTACGTTCATTCCTTTTGTACCAGTAACTTTAACATTACCTTTTGCAGTTATTGTAATGCTTCCGTTTTGTGTTTGAACATTTGAATTATCTCCACCTATTACAACATCTATACTTTCTGTACTATTGAATGTTAATTCATTAGCTTCTGTTGTTGGATCTACAGTAACTGTAACTTTTGAGCTTGCATAATTATAATTAACTTTTGTTTCTTGTGATGAGGTTATATCTACTTTAGTATTAAAGTTAACTTTAGCACCAGCCCCAATAATTACATCTTGAGTAGTAGGAGTTGTTAGATAAACTTTGTCATTAGCAATTATTTTTCCAACAGTATTTTTACCAGAGGCATCTTTTGCAAGGTCAATTTTTGTTGTATTAAATCTTGCAATTGATTCACCATCTTTAGCAGATAAAATTATTTCTTTAGCACCTGATGTTTGTACAGTTCTATTATGGTCATCACCTTTTAATTCTAATGTAGTTTTTGATAAATCAATACCTTTTAAGTCTCTAGTATCTGATAATGTTCCTAATTCAACTGTAGTTTTTTCAGGTGTATATGTTAATATATCACCTTCTGATAATTTATTTACAATATTATAAACTGTAGTTAATTCAGTTGGATATTCTGTAAGATTTTTATAGTCTACTCCATTTATGCTTAGTCCAGTACCAAGAATAGATATTTCATTTTCATTTGCTTCAGTTCCTGATTTTAATACTTTTAATTTTGTAATGTCAGGCATTGTTTTTTTCATACCTATATTGCCTACAAAGTTTGTTATACCCTCAACACCATCTACATCAGCAACTACTCTAAATGCATAAGTTTTACTATTATCTAATCCTGTTACTTCAAATGCACCTGTAGCACTATTTACTGTAATATCTTTTACTTCAATTGGTTCTTGACCAACTATACCTTCTGTTATTCCACCAGCTTCTGCTGTGTTGTATTCCCAAACTTGAACTTTATATTTTGTAGTTTTTCCAGTAAATTTAATTGCTGGATTAACATGCATATTTATTGTGTCTGCTGTTGAACTATCATATGCAAGATTTGTGTATATAAATTCTTTTGATTCTGTTGGATTAGAATTTACAACTGATAATGGTTTATTATCTTTTGCTAAAACTGTTACTCTAGCTTTATACATTGTACCTGCACTTATTGATAGAGCTGATGTTGAAAATTTATCACTATCAACAGTTACAGTATCAGCGTATTCTCCAAATTCTTTTTTGCTATCATTATATGAAGCTAATTCAATTTGATATCCTTTAACAGCTCTTGGTGTATCTTTATATGCCTCGCTTTCCCAAGATAATGTTTTTTCATTTTTTAGGCTTGTTGTAAATTTAACATCTGATACTGATTCTAATGGACTAACTGTTTTTTCATCTGACCATTTTGTTTCAGATGCTGCTGCATTTGCAGTACCTTTTACATATACAGAAACTTTGTATGTACCTGCTGTTTCCATTATATTTTTTTTCTTTTCATCTTGGAAGTTGTTAAGGGTTATTTTAGTAGTTGTTTTTCTTACTTCTTTAGTAGCAACTAATTCTCCATCTTTGTATAAAGAAACTACTATATTATATGCACCTGTATCATCTGTATCATGTGTTTTTAATTTCCATGTGTATGCTGCTTTTGTAATATCTGTTTCTGTATCTAAATCTGGTGAAGTGACTTCTTCTACTTCTGGTACAGTTTTCTTTGCACTTTCTAGGTCAGTAGGTATAGTTACTAATTGAGGAAGGTTAGTTTTAGCTACATTTTGTGTTCTATTTCCATATTCATCTTCTAATACATAGAAAATATTATAAGCATTTGTTGTTGTTAAACCAGTAACTTCTACATTTTCTACTTTATTATCTGTAATATCTATTTTGCTTGCATTATTAACATTAAGCACTCCATTTAGTGATGCAGCCGTAGTAAATTTATAATATAATGTTTTAGCATTTACAGTTTTTCCATTATATGTTCCATATGTATTAAATGAAATTGTACCTTTTGATAATCCATCACGAGTTGCCTTTTGATCTGTTACTTTTAAATTTGCTATTTCCTTTGTGTGTTTATCAATTGTAAATTCAGCAAGTATTTCTTTTCCATCTTCTGAAACTAATCTTAAAGTTGTAACTCCCTCCGGAATTTTATTGCTAGTTGTTGTAGCATCAAATTTAATTGATACAGAACTTGTATAAGCTGGTATATTATACTTTTTCTCATTTCCTTCAGCATCTTTTAGTGTTGCACCATTTTTACCATCTGCATTTACGATAACTAATTTTACCTTTTTAGCCTCTGTTAATTCATTATCATGATTTGGTATAACTATATTTGCTTCTACAGCTGATTCATTAACATTGTTTACATATTGATCTTTTAATTCAACCGCAAATTTTGTTTCTACTTCTTCTGGTGCTACAGGTGGCTCATCTATATCTACATTTGATGATCCTACTGCAAAACGTTGAATGTTTACTGCATCTATTGTTGATATTCCTCTTAATTCTCCAGCACGTTTTACATCTCCTGCTTCTTTTTGTACTGCATTTAATTTGTTCTTTGTTGTTGATTCTATTTGTACTTGTGTTGCATCTTGTGTTGTTACTTTTCCATCTCCATTTACATCTCCATATACAACTGCTGTATATGTTTCATTTCCTACTTTAAATGTTGTTCCTGTTCCAACTACTCCTTCTGTATCTCCTTTTATGTCTGTTGCTGTTGGATATGCTTTCTTTATTGCATCTACTGTTATTTTGTCATTTTTGTTTTCTAGAACAAATGGTACTACTGTTGTATCATCTACTAATGTTCCAGATTTAAAAACGCCAATTGGTTTTGTTTCTGATGCTAGTGATGCTCCAACTATTCCTGCTGATAACATACCTGTTAAGGCTAATGCTGATAAAAATTTAAAATTTTTCACTTTTTCATTCCTCCTAAAAGTATAAATTTTATTTTATATTTTGTGTAAGAAAGTACATTTTTTCTGAAATGTACTTTCTTGCTAAATAAAATAACTATTTTATTTTTTCTTAATTTATTATTCTTTATTTATTATTTTCTGTTTTTAACTACTAAAACAGCTCCTGCAATAACTATTAATACTATTGCTCCAACAAATATTGGTGTTCCTGTTTTTGGTAATTCTTTAATTGTTTTTCCGTTTGTTCCAACAATTCCATTATCTTTTTCTTCTGGAGTTCCTGTTATTGATGGGTTTTCTGGCTTTGTTGGTTCTGATGAAGTACCTTCTACTATTTTAACTACTGTAGATGCTGATGTTACATCTTCTTTTACTAATTCTCCATTTGCATCTGTAAATTCTGTTGATGATATAGAAAAATCTCCATTTCCTACTGGTGCTTCTTTTAATACTGTGAATGTTAATGCTGGTGATGTTGTTGTAACTGCTCCTACATATGAATATGTAATTACTCCGTTTGCATCATTTGCTTGAACTCCTGCTGGTAATTTGTCTGCCTCAAATTTAAATCTTGTTGTATCATATTTTAAGTCATATTGTACCCCCATTAATGATGCATCTGTTTTTACTGATACTGTAACTGTATCTCCTTGTTTTGCTTCTGTTGCACTTGCTGTAACGCTAGCAGCATTTGCGAAGCTAGTAAATGTTAAAATTGCTAAAATAGCGATTGTTAAAATTGTTAATGATTTTTTCATAATAATTCATCCTTTCTTTTCTTTTGTATGGTGTATGAATGAAATCAATCACCATACTAATAATATAAAAATTTAATTTTAAAAATTAAAATGTTAAAAACTTAAATTTTGGTTGATTTGCTTTGCTTTTTTTTGCTAAACATTTTTTGTTAGCTTTGCGTAAAATCTACAATTTGCGAATGTACTTATAATTTTCATTTGAAAAAATCATTAAAATATTGTAATATATTCAAGAAAAATATAAGAGAAGTTGTAAAATAGACTATGACAAAAGTAAAAAAGCTATGAAATTAGATTATTTTGAATAAGGTAGCAACATGTTTACTGATTATACATAAAGATTTATATATATTTTCGAATAAATAATAAAAAATTAAAAAAACTTGATTTTAACCATAAAATACTATAAAATAGTATTAAGAGGTGAAAATATGATAATTACAAATAATATAATAAAAAATAATTTGGCAAATTATTCCAATAAAAATAATAAAATTAGTAGAGATATAAAAAACGGAAAGTTAACTAGAATAGTAAAAGGTTTATATGAAACTGATTCAAACACGCCAGGATATTTACTTGCTTCAAGTATATATGGACCATCATATTTGTCTTTTGATTTTGCATTATCTTATTATGGATTAATTCCAGAAAAAGTATTAGCATATACAAGTGCAACTTATGATAAAAAGAAAAAAAAGCAGTACAATACACCATTTGGGACATATTTGTATAGAGATGTTCCAAAAAATGCATATTCTATAGGTATAAAATTAATTGAAGAAAATGGATATTCATATCAAATAGCTATTCCCGAAAAAGCTTTATGTGATAAATTATATACATTGAGTCCATTAAAAAATATATCTGAACTTATTAATTTATTATTTAATGATTTAAGAATAGATGAGGAGGAATTTAAAAAATTAAATGTAAATGATATAGAAGAAATAAGTAAAGTATATTCTTCTACAAATGTTAAATTATTATACAAATACGTAAGGAGGAATAAAAGTGAATAATATCTTAAATCAAATGCTTGAAAAATATGAAATAAAAAATATTCAAGATGAAACAAATGCAATGAAAGAAATAATTCAAGAAATTGTTATTTGTGGTTTAAGTAGAGGAAATTTCTTTAATGAAGTGGCTTTCTATGGTGGAACAGCATTAAGAATTTTCTATGGTTTAAATAGATTTTCAGAAGATTTAGATTTTTCATTAATAAAACCTAATAGTAATTTTGATTTGACAAAATATTTTACTTACATTGAAAAAGAAGTTCAAGCTTATGGACTTAATTTAAAAGTTATAGAAAAAGAAAAAAGTAAGGAATCTAATATACTTTCCGCATTTTTAAAAGGAGATACTAAAGAACATATTTTAATATTTTTTGACAATAATATCAAAAACAGTAATTCTATGAAAAATATAAAAATAAAATTCGAAGTCGATATAAATCCACCATTAGGTGCAAATTATGAACTTAGGTACAAATTATTACCTTCTCCGCACCAAGTGAGATTATATGATAAATCTTCATTATTTGCTGGAAAAATTCATGATGTTTTATGCAGAAATTGGAAATCTAGAACAAAAGGAAGAGACTTATATGACTATATTTTTTTCCTGTCTAAAGATATTGGAGTTAATTTGGAATTAATTAAATCAAAATTGATACAATCAAATGTTATTTCAGAAAATGAAGAATTTAATTTAGATATATTAAAAGAAATGCTTATTAAAAAGTTTAGTGAAATAAATTATACTGATGCAAAAGAAGATATTATTTCTTTTATAAAAGAAACCAGTTCATTAGATTTATGGAATGACAAATTCTTTATAGAAATAACCCAAAATTTGAAATTGTAATTTTTGCTAAAACCTTAGTATTAATCTACTGAGTTTTTATGGTTTTTATTTTATTTATATGATATACCAATAATTTTTTATAATTTAATACTTATTAGATTTTTATTGATTAATAAAAATTTTATCTAAATTCTCTATCATAAATAAAGGTATATTAATTAAGTTGCAATCTTTAGTTAGATTTCTTATTGAAAATCTAATTCTTGTAATATAGAAGTAAATATAATTTCTATTATTTTGAACAGTATACCATCACAAATATCAAAAAAATAAAAAATTTTTATATTAAGTATTAAAAGAGAAAAGCTAGAACAAGAGAATATAAAAGTGACTTAAATTGGCTTAAAGATGCTAATATTATATATAAAACATATAATGCATAGTATACCTCTAATAACCTATAATGATTTATTTACATTTAAAATAATATAAATGATGTAGGACTTTTAAGAAGAATGACAGACTTAGATAGTAAAATTATAGCAGAAAGAAACAGATTATTTGAAGAACTCAAGGTATACTTTAACAGAAAACTATGTAATCCAACAGTTAACTACAATTGAATTAAATCCATATTATTATCATTTTTATAGTAGAATAGAAATCAACTATTAAATTGATTTCTATTTTTTATAACATGTTATTATTTTATATAATTTTTCAAATTCCATAATAAGTATAATGGAATATTTATGATTTCACTTTGAATATCTATATTTTTCATTGATAATTTTAGTGCTATCTTAGGACTGTATTTTTGCCTATAAAGTGTTAAACTCCTTGAACCTATATTTTCTCCACTTTTCACTTCAATTGGAATAATTTTGTCTTTTAATTGCCAAATAAAATCAACTTCGGCTGTATTGCCAGATGTCCAGTAAAAAGGTATGTCTCCATTGAAAGAAATTAATTCTAATAGTACAAAATTTTCTGCTATTGCTCCTTTAAATTCGGTATAAATTCTGGTGTCATTTGACAATATAATACTTGCATCTACTTTTGCTTTTCTTCTAAGTAATCCAACATCACACATATATATTTTAAAACTTTGCATATCTGCATAACTTGATATAGGTATGTTAGGCTTTTCTACTTTATTAACTTTATAGCATAAACCTGCTGAAATAAGCCATTGCAATGCATCTTCTAAATCTTTTGCTCTAGCTCCTTGCTTTACATGTCCATAAATAAATTTTGAATTTTCCTTTGAAAGTGCTTTAGGAATATAATCCCATATTAAACTTAATTTTGGTGTATCTGATGAAGGAGCATGTTTTGCAAAGTCTAATTCATACGAATTCAATATAATATCTTGTATTTTCTCTACCTGTTCTATATCTTTGGTTGTAATCCATCGATCAACTACCTCTGGCATTCCACCAACAATATAGTAATACTTTAGATAATTAATTAATTTATTTTCAAATGATGATTGTACCTTATTTGTATTTTTTTGTAAATAGTCTACTAACATTTTTTCACCATTTGCTAGTAAAAATTCATAAAAACTCATAGGTTTTAATTCTAAAAAGTCTACTTTTCCAACTGGAAAAGAGAGTGGTTTTGAAAGTGCGATACCAAGTAGTGAACCAGCACATACTATATGATATTCCGGTGCATTTTCATAAAAGTATTTTAATGCTGTAAGAGCTTTGTTGCAAAATTGAATTTCATCAAAAATAATTAATGTATCGTTAGGCCTTATTATTTTATTATTTAGTATACTCAATTCTTCAATTATTCTTTTAACATCTAAATCTTGAGAAAATCTTTCTTGCAATATATCGTTTCCCTCGAAATTAAAATAGGCTACATCTTCGTAGTTATTCTTTCCAAACTCTTTTAATAACCATGTTTTACCGCATTGTCTTACACCTTTTAATATAAGTGGTTTTCTATCTTCTGAGTTTTTCCATTTTAATAAATTTTGATATAATAATCTTTCCAAGTTAAACACCTCTTTCAAATAAGTATAATTATTGCTATTATTAACTGCATTTATCATACTTAAATTGTAACATATTATTACATTTTTATCAATAATATTATATGCAAAAATTTTTTTAAATATTAAATAATAAAAAATTTATGAACTATATTTATATGCGAGAATGGCGAATAAAAAGGACTGCTAAAATATCCTTTATTGATATTATATTTATTGATTCATTAACAGATATAGCACCATAGCCCTACAAATACACCTCAGAAAAATCTTCTAAAAATTATGTGATGTACAAAATGTAGATTTTACGCAAAGCTAACAAAAAATGTTTAGCAAAAAAAGCAGAGCAAATCAACCAAAATTTAAGT
>CANQVM010000042.1 GCA_947627265.1 uncultured Clostridia bacterium
ATGCTATCTAAAGAAGATATTAATAAAAACGTTGAAGCTTTAAAAAAACAGATTGAGAAGTTTGTTAGTTTTGAAGGTAAAAATCCAGCCATTATTGTAAATAATGCAGATTGGCTTTTAAATTTGAATTTTGTTGATTTTGTGCGTGAAATTGGTAGTTTATTCTCCGTAAATCGAATGCTTACTGCCGAATGTTATAAACAAAGATTAGAATCAGGTTTAACATTTTTCGAAATGAGTTATATGTTAATGCAATCTTATGACTTTTTACATTTATATAATAAATATGGTTGCAAACTCCAAATAGGCGGAAACGATCAATGGTCTAATATTATTGGTGGAGTTGAATTAATTAGAAAAATTGGTAAAGATGACTCTTTCGGTTTGACATTTAAGCTTTTAACTACTAAAGAAGGAAAGAAAATGGGAAAAACAGAAAAAGGAGCTTTATGGTTAGATTCTAAAAAAACATCACCTTATGAATTTTATCAATATTGGAGAAATATTGAAGATTCTAGTGTAGAAAATGTTTTAAAAATGCTTACCTTTTTACCAATAGATAGAATTCAAGAATTAGCAAATTTAAAAGATGAAAAAATAAATGAAGCCAAAAAAATAGCTGCTTATGAAATTACAAAATTAGTTCACGGTGAAGAAGAAGCAAAAAAAGCAGAAGAAGCTTCTAATGCTTTGTTTAATGGTCAAGGAAGTTTAGATAATATGCCTACTACTAAAATAGAAACAGTAAATATATCGATCTTAGATGCTATTATAACTGCAGGAATTGCTCCTTCTAAAGGGCAAGCTAGAACTTTAATTAATCAAGGTGGTATTTCTTTAAATGATGAAAAGATAACAGATGTAAATTATAATTTATCTGATTCTGATTTTAAAAATGGTTATGCTATTTTAAGAAAAGGTAAAAAAATTTTTCATAAATTAAAAATTTAATAAAAAATACCAAAAAAGCTAGAATAAAATATTTATCTATTCTAGCTTTTTTGGTTTACGTTTAATGTAAAAAGCTAATTTAATTGATTTTTTATTTAAATATCTCAATTATTTACTTTTTTGTACAATTTCAACAATATCTGATATATATTCTCCTATAACAGGTATATTTAGAGTTACTATTTTTTGTAATATCATAACTAAAATAGCTGTTATAATTGTAACACCAATTCCAATTCCTACTCCTCTAAAAATTCCTGCTATTAAATTCCTTTTAATAATTTCCTTTTTACTTCCTAATATATAAGCTAATTCCGAAAAATTTCCTTCTTCTAATATTTTGCTTAACTTTTCAATAGAATAATTTAATAAATTGACTTCTTTTCTTTTAACTAACATAAAAGCTCCTCTTTGTTATATCCATTTTCATCTAAATTATAAAAATCCACCTTTATTTTATGGTGGATTTTTTCTTTTATTTTTATTCATTTATTAAATTATTTACTTCTTCAAATTGTTTGCTTGATATTTCATTGTCTATAATATTGGTGTTTTTAGTTGTATTTAATTTTTCTTGCTCTTCTTTCTCTTTGTCTTCTTGTTTTTTTAATTTTTCAAGAGATGTAATTAATTCTTGAAGTCTCTTTACATCTTTGCCCATCATTTCCCAATCATTATTTTGGTTAGATTCTGATAAATTATTATTTGCTTTTATAATAGCATCTATTAGTCCATTTATATCATCAGTATTTTCCACTTCAATATCTACTGCATAAGTAGATAATAAATTTTCTAAGGCTTGTGGTAAAGTCTCTCCTATTGCAACCTTATTTCCTGATGCTACTACTATCTTTTTTAAAATTGGTACTTCTGATTCATTTAGCATAGTTTGATAAATTGGTTCAACATATAATAAAGTATTTTCTATTGGTACTATTATCATTTGTTTGGTTAATTTTGTCCCTGTGAAATTTAATGCTTCTAATTCATTAGATATTGCTTCATCTTCTACAATTTGCTTATCTAATTGCATAGGGCCTACAATGTTACTATCTGCTGAAAATTTATATAGTTTTAACTGATTTACTCCATTATCATTAATACCTACTAAGTACGATATAATATTTTGCTTTTCATCTGGTGTGTAAATTTGTACTAACCCTACCTGTATTTCATCTGATGTATTTACCATAGTATAATATGGTTCCATATATGTTCCTGTTGATTTAGTTGATTTTGTAGTATTATATTTTGCAATATCCCATAAATCATCTGCTCTATATAACACATCTGGTTTTACATTATGATATACCTTTAAAACTTCTGATTGAACATTATATAAAAATTCTGGGTATATTAAGTGATTTGCGATGTCTTCTGGTATTTTTTCATCTAAATTCATAAATAAATCTTTGTATATATTTCTATATGCCATTGCAATTGGATCTGTTCTATCAGTTATGTAATAAGACATTGTTCCATCATAACTATCTATTATAACTTTTACAGAATTTCTTATATAATTAATATTTTGTTTTACTCCATCTTGTTTAATATTTGTATATTGTGAATATGGATAACTAGAAGATACTGTATAAGCATCTAGTATCCAAACAATTTTTCCTTCATCTGTAATTACTGTATAAGGATTTTCATCATAAATCAAATATGGTAAAGCTTTTTTTGCTCTTGTTGTTATCTCTCTATTTATTAATATTTTACTATCTTCTGAAATTTTTCCTGAAAGGGCTAGGTTAATATCTCCTTTATATATTCCTAATATTATTCTATCTAAAAATCCTAAATGTAAACCTGCTTTTCCATTATAATCTGATACATATTCTGTTCCATTTTCATCTGTATAGTCATGTTCTTGTAAATTCTTTGCATTAGTAACGACTGTTTCCTTTGTTTCTAATCCATAATAAATTCGTGGCTCAGAAATAGTAATTTTTTGATCTTTTCCTGAGATTTCTTTTTGAATATACTGTACATTTCCATTTTGTGTGCTTTCAGTTGCAGAAGCTATAATTTCTCCCATTCCATGTGTGTATTCATATGTTTTATTGTTATAGGTTCTTCCTAAATTTGTTATTTCTCTTGTTGATAAATAAACTAATTTTTCTTTTCCATTTATATTATATTTCGCTATACTAGCATTTGGATAAGAAAATTGGCCTGTTACAGTTTGGCTGTTTTCTAATGTTTTTAAAAGAGTATCTTTACTGATAATTGGAATATTATCAATAACATTATTATTTTTCTGTACCTCTTCATTTGTAATTGTACCTGAATTTTCTATATTTTCCTCTTCTATATTAATATTATATGCATCCTTTGTATTTTTTATGTTTTCTGCAATATAAGTTTTTTCTTTATCTAATTCATTTGAATTAACAAATATTAAATCAAATGCTACCATTACAACAAAAAGAACTACTAAATATCCTGGTATAACAGCAAGATTTTTTAATACCTTATTTGTTGCACCTTGTTTAAAATATTTTAATGCTCTATATGCAAAAATTACAATAATGATAGCAAATACTACATACCCCCATAACTTTACAGTTACTTCTGTCATTCCAGCACCTGTAATATCTATATTTTCATTTACTGTTAAAATTTTACCAAACATTGTATTTTGTGTATTTATGATAGTCATTAATGCAATACCTATAATTATTAATAATACATTTCTTGTTAGCTTTTTCATAAATAAACTTTCTTTTAACATATTACCTTCAACACCATCAAAATAGCGATTAAAAATAATTATATAATATAAAGCCATATAAATTGATAGACCTACAACTAAAATAATAAAATAGAATATAAATGTTTCAAATACTGGTTTTTGAAATATATAGTATGAAATATCTAGGCCAAATATGGGGTCTTGAATTCCAAATGATGTTCCATTTATAATTAGCATAACTCTTTGTACAAGCATTGAAGATACTACAAAACTTACTATAGCCGATATTATTAATGATAATGATTTGTTAGGTAATTTAGGCATTTTAATATTTTCTTTTTCAAAAAAGGGTTTTAATCCTTTTTTTATTCCTCTATTTGTTAAATATAATATAAAATATAAAACTAAAAAATTAACTGCCATAATTGAATATCTATATATTAAATTAGTATAAAATACATTTGTATATTTTTCTCCTAATTCTAAATATTCTAAATAACTTGCTCTTAAACTAATATAACTAATACTTGCAAATAATAATAAGAAAACTATAACTAATATTACTCTTATTTTGCTATTTTTCTTTTTATTTATTGTTTCTTCTTTAGTTATATTATCTCTAATTTTAATATCTTTAGTTTTATATGTTGTACTTTCTTCATTGATATTTTTTTCCATCAATTTACCTCCTTTTGCTTAATCAATAAATTTTATTATATCTAAATAATTGCTTTTACAAAATCTTCTGAATTAAAAATTTCCATATCATCAATTTGTTCCCCTACTCCAATAAATTTTATTGGAATATTATTTTCAGATACAATTCCAACTGCTACCCCACCTTTAGCTGTTCCATCTAATTTTGTAATTACTAATCCTGTTATATCTGCTTCTTCTCTAAATGCTTTTACTTGTGAAATAGCATTTTGTCCTGTTGTCCCATCAATAACAAGCAAAACTTCTTTATCTGCTTCTTCCATTTCTTTATTTATAACTTTTTGAATTTTATTTAATTCATCCATTAAGTATTTTTTGTTGTGTAACCTTCCTGCTGTATCTACAATTAAAATATCTGCATTCTTTTCTTTTGTTATTTTAATTGCATCATATACAACAGAAGCAGGATCAATTCCCTCTTCTCTTTTTACAATATCAGCTCCGGCTCTATTGGCCCATATTTCTAATTGCTCTACTGCAGCTGCTCTAAATGTATCTGCTGCTGCTACAACTACTTTTTTACCATCTTTTGCTAAAAGGTTTGCAATCTTTCCAATAGAAGTTGTTTTTCCTACTCCATTTACACCTACAACTAAAATTACAGATGGCTTTGTATTTAGATGTAAATTAATATCTGCAATATCCAATATTTTTTGCATTTCTTCTCTTAACGCTTGCTTCACATCTTCTTCATCTTTTATTTTTTCTTTTTTAATTCTTGTTCTTAAATTATTTATTATACTTACTGAAGTATCCATTCCAATATCTGACATAATTAAAATTTCTTCTAATTCATCTAAAAAGTCTTCATCTACTTTTCTAAAACTTTTAAATATATTATTTATTTTTTCATCAAACGAATTCTTCGTTTTGTTCATTCCATTTTTTAATTTATCAAAAAATCCCATATTTTCTCCTTTCAATTATTAGCACATTATACTAATTATATCAAATTTTTTAGATATTACAAGGCTTTATAATAAATTTAGTTATATCTTATTACTCTATAAAAAGTTTTTAATAATATCTTAAAAACCGAATCATTTAATGGATATTCTCTATGTAATCTTGATAAATCTAGCTTACTACTTTCATTAACTTTATTATCTGTTAAATTTTGTATAAAACCTGCTTTTTCTAATGCTATTATTTTTTCTTCATCATATAATCCATATGGATAAGTAAAAATTTTTGTAACTTTTTTCCCTATTATATTTTCGATGTGTTTATGAGAATATTCTATATCTTCTACATATTGATTGGTATTAACTGTACTTGGATCTTTATGATATCTACTATGTGAATATACATCAACAAGTCCACTATCACTCATTTCTTTTATTTCTTCCCATGTTAAGTATCCCTCTTTTCCTACATTATCATCCACAATGTTTATTGTGACTGGTATGTTGTATTGTTTTACTATAGGAAATAAATTTTCATAATTACTTTTTCCTCCATCATCAAAAGTTATAATTAATGATTTCTCCTTTATCTTTTTTTCACCTTTATCATATTTAATTAAATCATCGTATCTGATAATTTCATATCCTATTTTTCTAAGTCCTGTTATTTGACCTATAAAATTTTCTTTTGTTGTTTGCATATACTCTGTTCCTGTTATTTTATCAACAATATTATGATATACAAATATCGGTATATTTATATTTTTTTCATCTTTGCTATATTCGTTATTTGAATATAGAAAATTTACTACACAATATGCTATTGTTACAAATATTATTGATATTATTATTAAAATAATTATACAAATTTTTTTTATTTTTTGTTTTTTTATTTTTTCCATTTATTTCTCCATTTGAATGTATATTTTATTATATTAAATTATTTATCATATACTGTTACTTTGTAAAATATAGTATTTCATCTTTTCATACCATAAATAAAATTCAGTCATTTTTCATACTGAATGATATATGTAATTTTTCTTTTGGTGCCTAAACAGTGGTTATTTGCAAAAAAACTATACTTTTTCATATACTTACAATTAAATTTTAGCAGAAAATTTTATTAAATCAACTGTATATATATTTTAGCATATTGCTTATAAAAAGTACACTACTAAATTAAATTTCTATATTTATATTCTATAAAAATAATTGTATTCTTATTATAATTTTTATCAATAGCACATAAAAATTTTTCTAAAATTTCAATCGTTTCTTCTTTGTCTTTTTCAGATTATATTAAATCACTTTTTAAAACAAGTATAATAATTTTTAATTTATTTTCTATATTTAACCCTTCAAAATATTTTACTAAATTTATTACTCTTTACCTATTATTTTTTAACATCATATTATCATTTTCTTTCTAATTTTTTGTAAATTTGTTGTTCTTCAAATATATTTGCTATTTGTTGATAACTCTTTCCTTCTAAATACATATTATTACAATATCTTTTGTTATTTCATCTATTACAATTTTTTTATTGCCATCTTTCTTATAGCCTAATGGAATAGTACCGAGGTAAATGTCAAGATTTTATAGCACCATTTAATCCAATCTTTATTCATTTTACAAATACCTCCTATTTACTATTACAGAAAAATGCCAATCGTAAAGTCTAATTTAAAAATTTCTTTAAATTTTTTAGAGGATATTTGTTTTTAAACTGTCTATATAGAGATAATCATGTTCATTAAAGAATAAATATAGACTATTGTTTATAATTGATCTATGTAGTTCTATATAGGCTAAATTAGTATGTTTAATTATTCTTAAAGTTCCATTAATTATTTTAGGAGTAGTTTTACAAAAGGTACAAGCCCATTTAATTTTAGATAATAATTCTTCACTTATTTTTATTTCTTTTTTTATAATATTAATCATCTTACACCTTCTTTTCGATTAAGATAAAAGGCACGAAAAAAAATCGACCTTTTACAGTCGATTTAATCGTTTTTAGTCTAGTGCGATTATTAAATCTTTTGGTACCATTGATGTAGATATCTACAACTTTTTAGATCTCATAACTATAGATAAAAATATCAATCAATTTTCTTTATTATATCACTTTTTATTAAAATCCAATATTTTTATTCAAATTTCTTCATCAACCAATGAAATTACCTTTGTATCAATGATTTGTCGTTGACAAAATTATGTAATTATAATATAATTAAGCAGTATTTGGTATACACCAAATATAAGTAGTCTATAAACCCTAACAATAATTAAAGGAGGTTTTAACATGGGAAAAGTGTTTACTAACGATCCCTATGCAGAACTTGGGGTGTCTTCGAAGAAGACAGGTGTTCACAAGGCGACAAAGAATTTATCAAAAGGATTATATCCTGGAGCTTTTTGCCAGATAGTTCCTATGTCGCGGAATTTGCCTGATAGTATTTTAAACAGCTTCGCTCAGGTGATTCATTCAGATGGTGTCGGCACGAAATCCAATGTAGCCTACTTGGCTATGAAAGAAGGAGTTAGTGAGGATTTCTTGTATAATCTGGCACAAGATGCTATTGTCATGAATACTGATGATATGGCTTGCGTAGGTATTACAAATGATATCTATATCTCAAATCATATTGCCCGTAACTCTAATAGAGTAAATGATGAAGCTCTCGCAAAGGTTATTCAGGGTTATTCTAACTTTTTCCAGAAAATGCAAGCATTAGGTATAAACCTGTATAATGCTGGCGGAGAAACAGCTGATGTCGGAAGTTATACAACAACTATGGGAATCGATGTTACTGCAAGTGCGGTTATTTCCAAAGATAAAATTATCGATTGCAGCAATATCGGTTCTGGTGAGTACATTGTTGGACTTGCTTCAGATGGCAAAAGTAGTTATGAAGACAAGGAAAATTCAGGCATTAGAAGTAATGGCTTAACTCTTGCCATCAATACTCTTTTGTGTCCTTATTACCGCAAATATGAGGAAACTATGGATGGTACCATAGACAAAGAAAAACTATTTTGTGGTAAATATCATTTGGATGACAAGTTGGAAGGCACATCTCTCACGATTGCTGAGGCTATTTTGTCTCCTACAAGAACTTATCTTCCTGTAATAAGAGATATTTTACAGGATGATATTGAGGTAAGTGGTATTATACACTGCTCTGGTGGAGGATTAACAAAGTCAATTAATTTTGGCAATGACATAACCTATGTAAAAGATACCGTATGTAGATTGGCAGTTCCGCCCATTTTTAAAGAAATTCAGGAGATACGTGGTATCGATGACTACCATATGTACCAGACTTTCAATATGGGGATAGGAATGGAAGTTATTGTCAAAAATTCAAGTGATGCTGACAAAGTTATCCAGTATGCTAATAAATATCATATTCGTGCTTATTTAACTGGTCATACTGAAACTTCAAAAGATGGTATTAACAGGGTGAAAATAGGTTCATCTATTTACACAAAGTAATCGAAGTAATCCTAAAGTCAAAAGCAGCAAAAATTCTTTTGAATCTTTGCTGTTTTTTGTTATTTTGTCAATATGTTTAATTTATTCAAAAAATAGATATATGCAACCTTGTTTTGTTCTGGCGTTTCCATTTCATAAATTGTTCTAATGAAGGCACCTCCTTTGAAATTTCTTGGTAGCATAGGACTTTGGCTTTGTCATAAGTCCTAACCCAGTAAGAATTATTTAAGTACACTTTATAAAAATATATTTTTTTAAACAGCTGAAGCGATATAAAATACTTTTACATTGTACTTTAGGAAAACATATTGTAGATACTGATATACAAGCTAAAAAAAGACTTGAAATACTTATGAAACAAATGTTAGATAAAAATCCTATTGATGAGAATTTGAAAGATACTGTCCCATTAAAATGGATAGGACTTATTAATAATTATAAGCATTCTATTTAAGAAATAATATTTAAGAATCTAAATTTACATATAAAATTTAGAATAAAATTAGAGAGATTAAGTAATAGTACTTTAGAATTAAAAAATGATTTTAAACAATAGCAAAAACCATTTAAACTAATGGTTTTTGCTATTTCATATTTATAAAGAATAGTTTTATTTTTAGCAATAACTTTTTAAAAATATTTTCCTTATATACTACTATTTTAGTATTGTCATCAACATTCTCTTCGAGTTTTTCGGCTTCATTTAAATCATTTTTAGCTTCAAATAAATTAATAGTATTTACTTCTTCATTATTGATATTATCATTTTTTATCCATATATTTAAAATATCTTTTCTTTCTTCTGCATTTGCAACATAATTGTAATAAAGCAATGCTATAAAATTTTTAGTATCCTCGGAAATATCTTGTTCTTCTATTCTTTTATCTTTATATATTATTAAATTTGTAGTAGAAAAATTGCTCTCTATACTTTTCAATTTATTCAATATTTTAACTGGTATTCTATTTACAAATGATTTGTCGCAATGTTCTAAAATGCATAGAGTTTCACATGCTATACTAACAAATTCATTTTCATCTCTCATCTTTATTTACCCCTTTTTCATCATTGGTTTTAGGTTTTAGGCTCCTAATAAATCTTTTTATTCGATATTCTAGTGCTTTTATTTTTCCAAACTTTATTCCATTTTCTCCTTCTTTTACAGTTAATTCTTTAACTTCTTCTATTGAAAAAAAAGGTTCCATTTCAATATTTGGTTTACCATCATCAATAATCTTTGTATCAGCAAAGTTATCTGGTTCTGTTATTAAAGGTATATCACTATCCATTGGAACTCTTTCTATAAAAACAAAAAGTTTTTCTAAAAAATCTTGCTTTTCACATTCAAAGCTTCCTGATGCACCATTTCCTGACAGATTATTTTCATCAACTCCAGGCAATGCTATAATCATATCTTCATTGCATATTTTAGGTATGAAATACTTAACAAATGTTTTATCTTGTGAAGTATCTATGTCTAATGTTAAAGCATGACCTCTATCTCTTACCATCATTAATATTTGCTTTTGTATAGCTACTATGTCTGTCCATCCAACATCTAGATTTAAAGGGAATTTTTCAAATAAATCTTCGGATATTTCAGTTCTTTCTCCAAATAATCTAATTGGATAACCGAAATCATTCTTCTTTTCACCTAATTTTGTAATTGAACTTAATATTCTTTCATTATTCATAATATATGAATGGCATATGTGCAATAGTTCATTTATAGTTCCTGCTTGATTTATTAATTGAATTAATTCTGATTCACCATATCCTGTATATCCAACAAAATTTTCTTTAACATTTTCTATAAGTCTTTTAGACATATCAGAAAACCATCGTTGAAAAATAGTTTGGCATGCTCCTTTGTCAAAACTCCCTATTGCAAGATTTTCCTTTAATTTTCTAAAAAAATTTTTCATAGATTCATCTACATCTTTTCCCATTTTAAAACCTTTTAAGCTAGATTGAAATTGGTATTCAAAATCTTTTAAACTATCATAAACTTTATCAACATATGCAATTCTAGTAGATTCATCAAAATCATCTGTAGGCGTTGGAGCTAATTTCATAAGTTCATTTTTTATTTCTAAATCTATTTTTATAAATTGTTTTAATGCTTCTAATTTTTCATTTTCTAAATTATCATTTTGCAATAAATCTTCTTCCATAATTTTACCTTTCTCGCATAAAAATAAAGTTTTTTTTTTGCATATACGTAAATCTAGTTACTCTATTGATATTTTGTTTATCCTTTAACAACAATCTTATTATATATATTTATATCACAAAAAAAATAATTTGTCATTAAAATATGAGATGTCTTGTTGTAAGGTATGTGTCAAGTAAATGTAGGCAAGTTTTTTTATCTTTTTTCCTATTCCTTCAATGTCAATTGCTTCAACACTTTT
>CANQVM010000043.1 GCA_947627265.1 uncultured Clostridia bacterium
GATTTTAACACAATAGTCTTTTTTATTGTGTCTACTAAACGGGGTGCACTTCATTTTATAGTTAGTCTTTCTTTACAGATTTAGGATGATTTTTTCCAAAAGAAAAAATCATCCAGTTTAACTGATTGATTTTATATCTTCTGTTCTATAAAGTTCGAACAGAAACTTCGCTGGCTGGGGTAGTAGGATTCGAACCTACGCATCGATGGGTCAGAGCCACCTGCCTTACCGCTTGGCTATACCCCAATATATATTAAATTAATATTATCATATTATTACTAAAAAGTCTACACTTTATTTTTATTACATAAAAAAATTATTTTGATAAAACAAAATAACTTTTTTTATGTAATATATTATTATATATTTAGTAATATCTCTTCGCATTCTTTATAATCTGGAAGATAGGTTTCTATCATTTTAAAAAAACCTTTTGTATGATTTTTATATTTTAAATGACAATACTGATGTAATACAACATAGTCTATTACTTTTCTATTGTACTTTACAATTTTAGGATTTATAGTTATTTTATTATTTTTGCAACTACCTAATGTTTTAATTTTAGCAATTTCGTATTCTTCTGGAGCAAAGCCTAACATTAATCTTGTTTTTTCCATTGCCCTTTCAATTTCTACATTTGCAATTTGTTCATACATTTTTTCAATTGCTAAATCTAATATTTCTTTATTTGATATTTTTTTATATTTGTTTGGTAGTGATATTTGTATAATTTTATTTTCTACATCTAGTTCTGCAATTTTAATATTTTTATAGATTATTTTTACTTTATAATCTATACCTAATAATGGAACTGGATGTCTCTCATTGCTATTATTTATAATTGTTTTAACGCTTTTTTTTCTTTTTACTAAGTTCATTTTTACCACTCCTTGTTTAAATTTGTAGTCAAATTTTTGTTCATCGAATTGTTGTTCGTTTTTGTTGTTCTTATTTTATATTTTATTTTATTTTTTGTCAATACTTTTTTAAATTTTTTTATTTTTTTATTTCTTTTTTTTATTTGTTATAATATAATTTCTATAGAATATAGATGTAAGTACATTTATATAACAATACTCTTTTAGGAGTGTGATTTATATTATGAAAAAAATTTTATTTAAAGGCTGTGGTACAGCTATTAGTACACCTTTTGATGAAAATGGTGTAAATCAAAAAGAATTTGAAAAATTAGTAGAAGATCAAATTAAAAATAATGTAGATGCTATTATAGTTTGTGGTACAACTGGCGAATCTTCTACTATGACTAAAGAAGAAAAATTCTTAACTATTCAATCTGCTGTAAAAACTTCTGGTGGAAGAATTCCTATTATTGCTGGTACAGGAGGAAATAATACAAGACAAGTAATTGAATATTCTAAGCAAATTGAAAACTTAGGTGTTGATGGTCTTTTAATTGTTACTCCATATTACAATAAATGCACACAAAATGGTTTAATTGAACATTATAAAGAAATTGCAAAAAACGTATCATTACCTATTATTCTTTATAATGTACCTAGTAGAACAGGAGTTAACATTGAACCCAAAACATGTTTAGAGTTATCTAAAATAGAAAATATTGTTGCTATAAAAGAAGCAAGTGGAAATTTATCTCAAGTTGCTGAAATTGCTCATTTATGTGGTGATAATTTATCTATTTACTCTGGAAATGATGATCAAGTTCTACCAGTTCTTTCTCTTGGTGGAATTGGCGTTATTTCTGTGTTATCAAATATAATGCCTAAATACACACATGATTTAGTACAAAATTTCTTTGATGGAAATATAAATATTGCAACTAAAATGCAATTAGATGTTATTCCATTAATAAACGCTTTATTTAGTGAAGTAAATCCAATTCCTGTAAAGGCTGCTTTAAATATGTTGGGATACCAGTATGGAATTCCTAGATTACCTTTAACTACTATGAGTAAAGATAAAGAAGAAATATTAAAAAATGAATTATTAAAATTTAGTAATTAAAACATAGAAAGGATTGTAAAAAAATATGTTAGAAGTTATGGTAAATGGATGTAGTGGAAAAATGGGGCAAATTGTTTGTGATCTGGTAGAACAAAATGAAGGTTTAGTATTAAAATGTGGATTTGATAAAAATGTTACTGGAGAATTTGCTTTTCCTGTATTTGATAAAATTGAAAAAATTACAGAAAAACCAGATATTATTATCGATTTTTCTGTTCCAGTAGCTACTCTTGCTATTTTAGAATATGCTATTTCTAATCATATACCAATTGTTATTGCAACTACTGGCTTCACAACAGAAGAAGAAAAGATAATTGAAGAGTATAGTAAAAAAATTCCTATCTTTAAATCTGCTAATATGTCATATGATATTATGATTATGAAAAAATTACTACAATGGCTAGCTCCCTTATTAGAAGATACTGATATTGAAATAACAGAAACCCATCATAATCGTAAAATTGATAGCCCAAGTCGGAACTGCTCAAATGCTTGCTGATTCAATTAATTCATCTCTCGGAAATCATCTTTATTGTGAATATAATAGGCATAATAAACGCGAAAAGAGAAATAAAAACGAAATTGGAATAAATTCTATTAGAGGTGGAAATATTGTCGGTGAACATGTTGTTCAATTTTTTGGGGAGTTTGAAACTTTTGAATTAAAACATACTTCTTATTCTAGAAATGTATTTGCAGAAGGTGCCTTAAAGGCAGCTAAATGGCTTGTAAATCAACCAAATGGTTTCTATACTATGGAAGATATATTTAAAAACTAAAATTAATTATAAAAAAGATATTTTAGTAAAATCCCAAAATTTTTTTGAGAAATGCCTAAAATATCTTTTTTACATACTAAATAAATATTGAAATTTCTAGGATTCATTTGCAGTAATTAGCATATAATGTTATTCAGCTTTTTTATCTTCTTTTTCTTCTTTAACTGGCTCAGCTTTTATTTCTTCAACAGCTTCTTCTTTTACAGTATCTACTGTTTCTTGAACAGCTACATTTTCTGTTTCAACACTTGGAGCTTCCTCTGGAGCTGTTTCTGCTGAAGTCTCATTAGCTTCTGCAACTGGCTCTTCTACTAAATCTTCTTTAACTGTAATTTCTTTATCTTCAATTCTAGCTCCTATTTGTTCTTTTGTTTTAGCGGCTTTACCTAATCTGTCTCTTAAATAGAATAATTTAGCACGTCTTGCTTTACCTACTCTAACTAATTCTACTTTTTCAACTAATGGTGAATGTACTAAAAATGTTTTTTCTACACCTACACCATAAGATATTTTTCTTACTGTAAATGTTTGGTTAACTCCTCCACCTTGTACTTTTATAATAATTCCTTCAAATACTTGGATTCTCTCTTTATTTCCTTCTTTGATTCTTATGTGTACTTTAACTGTATTACCAACTTTTAATTCTGGTATTTTATTTTTTAATTGTTCATGTTCAATAGATTTTATAATATCCATTTTAGAATTTCCTCCTTTTTATGTTTTAGAGCGGTGCACTTAAAATATGCACTTCTTTTTCATTTGGTCCATAACTAGCTTTATTCTAGTAAATCTGGCCTTTTCTTTTTTGTTATTTCTAAAGATTTTTCTCTTCGCCATTTTTCTATATTCTCGTGATGTCCTGAAAGTAAAACCTTTGGAACTTTTTCACCTTCAAAATTTTCTGGTCTTGTATACTGCGGATATTCAAGAAGTCCATTTGTAAAACTTTCCTCTTTAATAGATTCTTGGTTTAAAACTCCTTTTACATATCTGCTTATACTATCAATTAGTACCATAGCTGGAATTTCTCCACCCGTTAATACATAATCACCAATTGATATTTCTTCATCTACAATTTTATCTAAAACTCTTTGATCTATTCCCTCATAATGTCCACAAAGTATAATTAAATGTTCTTGTTTTGATAATTCTTCAACTTTTTTTTGGTTTAATTTTATTCCCTGTGGTGTCATATATATAACTTTTGAATTTTTAGCTTTTATAGATTTAAAAGCTCTATATACTACATCTGGCATCATTACCATACCACTGCCACCACCATATGGAGTATCATCTACTTTTTTATGTTTGCTGTTAGAAAAATCTCTAATATTTACTATGTTTATATTTATTAGTTCTTTTTCTATTGCCCTTCCTATAATGCTTTCATTTAATGGCTCAAACATTTTTGGAAAAAGCGTTAAAACATCAAATTTCATTTTTTCCTCCATTACATTAGTCCAGATATTAAATGAACTATCATTTTTTTATTTTCCAAATCAATTTTTTTTATTACATCACTAATAGCTGGCAAAAGAATTTGCTTTCCTAGTTTAGTTCTTACAACATATATATCATTACTTCCTGTATTAAAAATATCTTCTAGTTGTCCTAAGTTTTCATTATTTTCTGTATATACATCTATACCTATCAAATCTACTATGTAGTAAGTTCCTTTTTTTAAAGGTTTTTCTTCATCTCTATTTATCATAATATAGCTATTTCGTAGTAGATTCGCTTGTTCTACAGTTTCTATTTCTTTAAATTTAATAAGTACTATATTTTTATGGTATTTTACTTCTTCTATTTCATACTCTTTTTCTACATTATTGTTTTTGATATATACTTTTTTTAATTTATCAAATCGATTTATATCATATGTAAATGGATTTACTTTTACCATTCCTTTAATTCCAAATGTATTTACAATTTGACCTATTTCAAGATATTTTATCATATAAAATACTCCAATTATCCTATAAATTCAACTGATACTTTTTTATGTTCTTTATTAGCTACAGCTTTTATGACAGTTCTAATTGATTTTGCAATTCTTCCTTGCTTTCCAATTACTTTTCCCATGTCACCTTCTGCTACTTTTACTTCAAATATAATTGATTGTTCATTTTCTACTTGTTTTATTTCTACAGCTTCTTTGTTATCAACTAAATTTGAAATAATTGTTTTTAAAATTTCTTCCATTTTTTCCTCCATAGTTGTAGTAAAAAATTTTCATTCTTATTTTATTATTTAGCTTTTTCAATTAAAGCTTTTACTGTATCTGTTGGTTTTGCACCATTTTTAATCCATTTTTCAACTTTTTCTTTATCAACCACTATAGTAGCTGGATTTGTCATTGGATCATATGTTCCAAGTTGTTCGATGATTTTTCCATCTCTTGGAGATTTTGAATCTGCTACAACAATGTGATAAAATGGAGCTTTTTTCTTTCCTTGTCTTTGTAATCTTATTTTTACCATTTATTTCACCTCCTGAAATTTATTATTATATTATATACAATTTCGCTTTGCTCAATTGTATAAGTTATCTGTAATAAAGAAAGTTTTAACAGCTAACTTAAATTTAAAAAATTAATAACATATTAATTTTAGAATTTAAAGTTTTTAAGCGAATTTTCATCTATTCCCTTCATTAACTTTTTCATTCCGCCTTTATCATTTTTCATCTTTTTCATCATCTTTTGTGTCATTTCAAATGATTTTATAAATTTGTTTATATCTTGTACCGTTGTTCCACTTCCTTTTGCGATACGTTGCCTCCTACTTGCATTTAAAAGTCTTGTATCTCTTTTTTCTTTTTTGGTCATAGAACATATAATTGCTTCAATTTTTACAAATTCTTTGTCATCTATATTTACATCTTTTAATGCATTCATTCCAGGAATCATTTTTAATAATGAAGAAAAAGATCCCATTTTTTTGATTTGTCTTATTTGTGATAAATAATCATCTAAATCAAATTCATTTTTTCTTAATTGTTTTTCTAATTTTTCTGCTTGTTCTAGGTCAAAAGATTCTTCTGCTTTTTCAATTACAGATAATATATCTCCCATACCTAAAATTCTACTTGCCATTCTATCTGGATGAAATACCTCAATGTCACTTAGCTTTTCTCCTGTGGCTGCAAATTTTATTGGTTTTCCTGTTATTTTTTTTACTGATAATGCACTACCACCACGGGTATCTCCATCTAATTTTGTTAGTATAACACCATCAATACCTAGATCTTCATTAAACTTTTCAGCTACATTAACTGCATCTTGCCCAGTCATACTATCTATTACAAGCATAATTTCATGAGGTTTAATTCCTAATTTTAATTTTTTTAGTTCTTCCATTAATGCCTCATCAATATGTAATCTACCTGCTGTATCTAGTATTACAACATCATTTAATTTAGAAATGGCTGTTGACATTGCTTGTTTTGCAATATGAACTACATCTTTTGATGCTTCATTTGCAAAAACTGGAATATTTAATTGTTTTCCTACTACTTGTAATTGTTTTATTGCTGCTGGTCTATATACATCACAAGCCACTAATAATGGATTCTTCCCCTGTTTTCTAAGTAAATTTGCAATTTTCCCAGATGTAGTTGTTTTACCAGAACCCTGTAGCCCAACTAGCATAATAACTGTTGGTGGGTTCGGTGTAAAATTTATCTTACTTTCTGTTCCTCCGAAGTAATTCTACTAGTTCATCTTTAACAATTTTTATAACTTGTTGTCCTGGAGTTAATGACTTTAATACATCTTGACCAAGTGCTTTTTCTCGGATAGTTTCTATAAAATCTTTTACAATTTTATAATTAACATCGGCTTCTAAAAGTGCAAGTTTAACTTCTCTAAGCATTTCTTTTAAATCTGATTCTGTAATTCTTGCCTTTCCTCTAATTTTTCTTGTTATTTCTTGTAATCTAGAAGATAATCCTTCAAAAGCCATATTTTCAACTCCTATTCTTAAATTTTTTATAATATGATAGTATAGTTTCTATACTAAACAATTTAATTCTTTTTTTATACTTTCTAGAACATTTGCAACTTGTTTGTCTGAAGAATCTTTTTGTATTTTAGTTAATTCTGATAGTGCTTTTTCTATCTTTTTTTGCTGGTTTAACATCCTTTTCATAAACATTAGCTTTTCTTCGTATTCGAAAAGTTTTTTCTCCCCTTTCTTTATGATGTCTCTAACAGCTTGCCTTGTAATATTATTGTTTTCTGCAATTTCAGATAATGACAAGTCGTTATTGTAGTAATGATCTATGAATTCAAATTGTTTTTTAGTTAAAAGTTTACCATACAACTGGCATAACATACTAATTTTTACTTTTTCCTCCATAGTAATTACCTCTTTTCTTTTTGTAATGCTAATATACTTTACACTATTTTTGTTAATTTGTCAAGCTTTTCTGTAAAAAAAATTAATTTAATTATTATTTATCCTTATTTAGAATTATTTTGTTGTACTACAAAAAGAACACCTTTTGAGTGTTCTTTCTGCACAAGCTCTTAAGCAAAGAAATTGTTAATAATATCCCACAGTATTGGTATATTATTGGGGAAAAATCGCTCTTTTTCCATTTCTAACATGTTTTTCAATTTTTGTTTAGAAATCCATGTTAACTGTTTTGTTTCGGGATCAAGCACTGTACCTAACTCAGTGCATTTTTCATAGTCACAAGCATAAACAATTACAGTATGAAAAACCAAATCACCAGATGCATACTTTGTAACGTGTCGTGGTCCTGCATATACATCTTTCAATTTTAGTTCTTTTTCTTTTACAAGCAAAGCAGCTTCTTGCATAAGCTCCTTTACTGCGCACTGGAGATATGTATCACCCAGTTCTAATCCTCCTCCAAGCAAACCATATTGGTTTACATCGGAACGTAATTGTAGCAAAAACTCCAATTGACATTTGTTGGACCGATAAACTATGATACCGGTTCCTGTCGCTTGCAGTGGATCGTGTCTATGGGGCTTACGCATGTTTCCTCTAATATCCTTTATATAGTTTTCTTTGGATATACTTATAGGCTCTCCTGTTCTCATTGAATAGTACTGGCCTTCGAAACAAATACCTGAAATGGCATATACAATAATTGCCCCTGTTGCAGGATCAACATCCCAACCGGTAGTTTTTCCATTTTTTAGGTACCGTTCTCCTATTGCCTTGATTTCTTTTGCTGTCATTTCTGATTTCTCCTTTTTTATATAATTATACATAATGTACGTTTATATTATATCATCTTTATATTGCCTTTTCAACCTTTATACTACATAAATAATCTGATTGATACTTTATCATTTTCTACCTCACCAGCTATATTTAGCAAAAAAGGATACCACAATAGCATCCTGTTTTTAATTATTAATTTAATCGTTTTATAATTACTTTCTTAATGTTGCACTTAATTTATTTTCTAATTGTATAATTATATTCTCCATAATTTTATTTATTTCATCATCACTTAGCGTTTGATTTTTATCTCTAAAAATCAAACTATATGCAACGCTTTTCTTGTTATTTCCTATTTTTTCATCTCTATAAATATCAAATAACTTTGCTCCTTCCAGCAATTTTTTACTACTTTTTGTAATTATTTTTTCAATTTCTCCTACTTCTACTTTTTCATCAACAATAATAGCAATGTCTCTTTCAACAGCAGGAAATTTTGGAACTTCTACATATTTCTTATTTGCTTTTGAATATTTTACTAATTTGGTTATATTTATTTCTGCTAAATATACTCTTTTTTCTATATTATAATTTAAAAGAACTTCTGGATGTACTTCTCCTAATGTTGCAATTTCATCTATACCTATTTTTACATTAGCACATCTTCCTGGATGATATGATTCATTTTGCGTTTGTTTTTTTATTTCATATCTACTTATATTTGTAGCTTCAAGCACATTTTCTATATATCCTTTTAATGTATAAAAATCTATGTCTTCTCCATACATACCAATAGTTAATATATCTTCCTGAAGTGGCACTTCACCATTTTCTACTTCGTTATTAATATTTTTATAACTTCTTGAAATATCAAATAATTTTACATTTTGATTTTTTTTATTTGCATTTAATGCTAATATTTGCATCATACTTGGTATTGTTGTCGGTCTCATAAGTTTATATTCATCACTTAATGGATTCATAATTACAATTGCTTTTTTAGCTAATTTTTCATCAATATTTGATTTTTCTAAATCTTTTTGGCTTACAAACCCATAAGTATAGATTTCTGAAAAACCATTATTCACTAGTAGTTCCTTTATTTTCTTTTTGATAGTTTGTTCTTTATTTCTAATCCCCAATGTTGTATCAGCTTTAATTAAAGTTGTTTCTAATTTGTCATATCCATAAAATCTAACAACTTCTTCTGCTATGTCTGCTAAACATTCTAAATCCATTCTAAAATAAGGTGCAATAGCTATATCATTTTCTACTCTTATATCTAATTTTTCTAATATATTAATCATTTCTTGCTTAGATATATTTGTTCCTAATAGATTATTAATTTTTTCTACTTCTAATTTTATTTTATTAACTTTTTGTTTATTAGGGTAAACATCAATTTTGGCATCTATTGCTTTTCCTGCTCCAATTAATTCAACTAGTTCTACTGCTCTATTTATTGCTCGTAATGCACTTTCTGATGATAATCCCTTTTCAAATCTAGATGAACTTTCTGTTCTTAAACCTACTTTTTTTGCAGTTTTTCTTATATTTCCACCATTGAATACTGCTGATTCAAATACTACCATTTCTGTTTTTGGCTCTATTTCTGAGTTTAATCCCCCCATAACACCAGCAATTGCTACTGCTTTTTTATCATCTGCAATAACTAAGTTTTCTTCATTTAATTCTCTTTCTTGTTCATCTAGTGTGATAATTTTTTCACCTTTTTTTGCACGCCTAACTGTTATATGCTTGCCTTCAATTGAATTAATATCAAATGCATGCATTGGTTGCCCCATTTCCAACATAACATAGTTTGTTATATCTACTATATTATTAATACTTCTTATACCGCAGGCTTTTAATCTTTTTTTCATCCATTCTGGTGATGGTCCTATTTTTACATTTTTTACTACTCTTGCAATATAACGATAACACAAATCTGGTGCTTCTATAGAAACCTTTAATCCTTCTATTTCATCTTTATTTTCTATATCTAAATTATCTATATTTTTTCTTGGATTTTTAAAATTCTTTCCGAATAGATACAGCAACTTCTCTTCCTAAACCTTCAATTGATAAGCAGTCAGATCTGTTTGGAGTTATTTCAAAATCTATTATGTCTTCTTTTAAATCCAAAACTTCAACTATATCTTTTCCCAATTCATTTTCTAATTTTGGATCTAAAATCATAATTCCATTTTCAATTTGCCCTTCATAATCTGATACATTTAATCCTAACTCTCCTACTGAGCACATCATGCCACAAGATTCTACTCCTCTTAAAAGTCCTTTTTTTATTTTTATTCCTGCTGGTAAGCTAGAACCATCTTTTGCAATAGGGATAATATCCCCTTCATTTATGTTGTTTGCTCCAGTTACAATTTGAACTTTTTCATTTCCTATGTCTACCTTTGTTATTACTAGATGATCAGAATCCGGATGTTTTTTTATTTCTAATATTTTACCAACAACAACATTTTTTATATCATTTCCTTTTTGCTCTATTGTTTCAACTTTAGATCCTGTCATTGTTAAAATATCTCCTAATTTTACGGTGTCTATATCGATATCACTATATTCTTTTAACCATTCAATACTTGCTTTCATATTTTTCTTATATGATATATTTAATAACTTAAATAATCATGTACTCCTTTCTATATTTATTTTATATTAAAATTGTTTTAAAAATCTTGTATCATTTTCAAATAATAATCTCATATCATCAATTCCAAATTTAGCCATAGCAATTCTTTCTACTCCAAATCCAAATGCAAATCCTGAGTATTCTTCTGGATTAATTCCACAATTTTTTAAAACGTTTGGATGTACCATACCGCATCCTAAAAGTTCGATCCAACCTTCTTGTTTACATACTTTGCATCCTTTTCCTCCACATACAAAGCATGATACATCAGCTTCTGCACTTGGTTCAGTAAATGGAAAGTGATGTGGTCTAAATCTTATTTTTGTATTTTCTCCTAGACATTTTTTAGCAAACATCTCTAATGTTCCTTTTAAATCTG
>CANQVM010000044.1 GCA_947627265.1 uncultured Clostridia bacterium
GAGCTATCCGCGACTCGAACGCGGGACAACTTGATTAAAAGTCAAGTGCTCTACCACCTGAGCTAATAGCCCATATATTTGTGATATTCACAATGCTTTTATATTTTACAATTTTTTTTCACAAATGTCAATACATTTGTGAAAAAAAATCGTTTTTTCAATAAAAATTTTGTATTTTGCATGTTTTTTCGGGCTTTTATGCATTTAATTTTGCCAATATTTCTTCAACATCAACACCATGTACTCCACAAGCTTCTTCTATTGTTTCTACTTGAGATGCTGGACATTCTAAACAGTGCATTCCAATTTCTAATAAAATCTCCGCTTTTTCAGGTGCTTTTTCTAATATTTCACCAATTTTTGTATCTTTGTTAAATTTCATTTTTATTCCTCCTATAAATTTTTTCACTTAGTTATTCGCCTTTTACTAAGTTTTTTAATATTTTTGTTTTTTATATGTGTATTTTTATTTCATACTATCATATAGTTTACCAAAATTTTATTAATTTTAACATAAATTTTAAAAAAAGTATAGACAAATTTTAAAAAATATTGTATTATGGTAAAAATTGTAAGGCGGTGATAGTATATCTAATTTAATTCATATTTATTTTATAACTTTTATTATTTATCTTTTTATCACTTTATATTCTATTTATACATTTCTTGAAATATTTTTATTTCATACAAAACAAGGTTCCAAATTAGAAATTAAAAAGAAAAACTTTTAAAAAGGAGGTATATTTATTTTTACAAATAGAAAAAAATTTTTATTTTCTGTTATTTTTTTTCTTGTTTCTAGTATATTCACTTATATTATATTTTATCCAATTTATACTGCATCAGAAATTATTATACCTTATGCCATTCATCCTTTTGATATTTGTTCTCAAAATCCTGATTTGTGGAATGTAATTAAAATAACTTATATATTTACTTTTATTTTTTCAAATTTTATATTAAGTAATTTTATTTTTACTAGAGTTTTTTCAAAATTATCACCATTTTTTGTAAGGTTAATATCTATATTTAAAAAAAATAAAAATATTACTAAAGATACTAATATAAAAGAAAAAATTCATTCCAAAAATTTTATAAATTCTATTGACCTTTGCATTGGATTAGATGAAAAAAACTCTAAAAGAATTATAATTCCTGAATCTGGTTTGTATCAAAATTTTTTAATAACTGGAACAATTGGCTCTGGAAAAACTTCAAGTGCAATGTACCCTTTTACTAATCAATTATTAAAATATAATAAAGAAAATCCAAAATCAAAAATTGGAATGTTAATTTTAGATGTAAAAGGAAATTACTATAAACAAGTTAAATCTTATTCTGAAAAATATAATTTAATGCATGATCTAATTGTTTTAGAATTAAATTCTAATGTATTTTATAATCCTTTGCATAAACCAAATTTAAAACCACAGGTTTTGGCAAATAGATTAAAAACAATTTTATTATTATTTTCAGAAAATAATTCAGAATCTTATTGGCTTGATAAAGCTGAAGAGGTACTTTGTGAATGTATAAAACTATGTAGACTTTATAATGATGGTTATGTAACTTTTTTAGAAATCCATAAACTTATTACTTTACCTAATTACTATCAAGAAAAAATTACTGTTTTACGAAACTTATTTATTTCATCTAAATTTAATTCTAAACAAATTTATGAATTAAATTCGAGTCTAAATTTTTTTGAAAAAGAATTTCAAAATTTAGATAGTAGAACTAAAGGAATTTTAATATCTGAAATAACTAGAATTACAAATTTATTTGTATCAGATTATAATGTAATGGAAACTTTTTGTTCTCCTAAAAATAAATTAACTTTTACAGGTTTTGATGAAGTTTTACATTTAGGAAAAATTGTTGTTTTAAATATGAATGTTTTTGAGTATAACAACCTTTCTAAAATTATTGCAACATATTTAAAGCTAGATTTTCAAACAGAAGTTATGGCACATTTAGCAAAAAATGCTGTAAGGCCTTCTTGTTTTATATGCGATGAGTACGATAAATTTGCTAGCAAAACCGATGGAGAGTTTTTCTCATTAAGTAGAGAGGCCAAATGCATTAATATAATTAGTACTCAAAGTTATTCTTCTTTAAAAACTACTTTAAAAGATGAAGCTGTTGTAAAAGTTATAGTTCAGAATTTAATAAATAAAATATGGTACAGAACTGATGACATATTTACAATTGAAGAAGCTCAAAAACAATTAGGGAAAGAAGATAAAGAAAAAATTACAAAAAGTATTTCAGAAAGTGCTAAAGAAACTAAATTTAGTTATATTACCAACACTCTAAATTCTCAGGATTCTAACATTTCAGAAACATATAGTACATGTATTCAAAATGATTTTATTTATGAATCTAGTTTCTTTACTCAGAATTTAGAAACCTTTACCGCCCTTACATTTTTGTCAGATGGGAATAAAATATTTCCACCTAAAAAATTAAAAATGATTCCTTATTTTAAAGAGGATCGGTTTATAGACTTTCCTAATAAAAATCTAAATACAACAAAGGACTGATTAATTTGAAAAAAAAATTATTTTATATTATTATTTTTGTATTTATTTTGTTATATTATTTTCCTTGTATTTCTTTTGCATGGGGTGATCCAGCTATAGTAACAAAAATTAATTCAGCATTTGAAAATATAGAAAAGTGGATTATTAAAATATCTACGCCAGCGGCTGCCGTTGCAGTTGGTAGTGGATTTTTTATGCAAAAATTTAGTTTTGGTGATGAAGAAAAAATTAGGACAGGAAAAAAACTTGTTAAAGGCTCATTGTTTTCATATGCGTTTATTCTTGCCATAGACTTAATTTTATCTGCTATAAAATCATTAATTTCTTAAGGAGGTTCGTTTGGAAAATATAACAGATATCACACAAACTATTATTGATACTATTAATACTATTTTTGAAAATATTTTCTCTTCTATTGATAACAATTTATATTCTGTATTAGATGAAATTACTTTTGTAAGTTCCAATATATTAAATGATCATAATTTTGAAAAAATTTTTGGTACATCTACTACAAATGGAATTTTGCTGATTTCTAATTCTTTATTATTAGGTTTTATTTTATACTATGCTAGTAGATATTTAATGTCTCATATTACTTATCATCAAATAGAAAATCCTTTTAGCTTTATAATAAAAACAACACTATTTGGAATTTTTATGAATTGTTCATTTTATATAATTCAGCAATTTTTAGATTTAACATATAATATTTCTTTTGCAATTAGAAATATAGGAGAAAATTTATTTAATTCTTCAATTTGTTTTTCGGAACTAATTAATAAAATTAATACTAATATAGCTATTAATACAAGCTCCATTAATATATTTTCTGTAGATGGATTAATAAAAGGAACTCTTAGTATTTCGCTATTAAATTTAGTATTTTCGTATTCACTTCGATATATTATGATTAAATTATTTGTATTACTTACCCCTTTTGCTTTCTTATCTTTAACCTTAAATACAACTAGTTGGTTTTTTAAAACTTGGTTTAAAAATCTTTTTTCTTTGTTATTTATACAAATTATCGTTTCCCTCATTCTTGTAATATTATTTTCCTTAGATTTTTCTACCTCTAATTTATTAAATAAATTTATTTATGTCGGTGGAATTTACGCTTTAATAAAATCAAATACTTTTGTACGTGAATTTGTAGGTGGAGTTTCCACAAATGTCTCACAAACTGTGCAAAATTTAACACATTTTAAGTCTTAAATAATTATTAAATTAAAAATATAAATGAAAGTATTACATTACAATCTAATCATCTATAGTAATAGGAGGTTTTATTTATGAAATTTATTTTCCCAAAAAACTATAATTTTAAAAATAAACTTTTTGGAATAATTGATTATACAACTGTATTTTTAAATATAATATGGTGCTCTTTTATATTTATTATTATTAATATTTTTTTTACAGATATAAATCTAAAAATATTTGCTTTTATATTTACATGCTTACCTTTATTCTTATTTAGTTTGTATGGTTTTTATGGAGAAAGTATCGTTTATGTTATTTTCTATATGACTAAATTTATTTTTAGACAAAAATTATATTTTTATAATAAAAAATATAATAAATTTTAACATATAAATTTATTATTTAATTTTATATTTATATAAAAAATTCTTATAATTTAAAGTAATAAAAATAAAATATACAATTACTTTAAAATATTACTTATTTTTTAGTTAATTTCACAACTATTTTTTAAAAGTTTGAAAATAATAATTTTTTTCAAATTATATCACAGACTGTGAGTGCTAAAATTTTTAATTAGGCTTTTTAAAATTTATATTTTTTATCTTGAATTTTTTGTCTAAAAAAGTTATAATTTATATTACAAAATTCACTGTTTATGTTAGGAGATTTTAATTATGAAATTAGAACAAAATGAAAAATCACTTTTATTTTCTGAAACTATGATTCCTGATATCTTTTTTTCAGAATATTTATCAGAATTACCTGGTGATTATTTAAAAATATATATGTATGTAATATTTTTATCAAAATACAATAAAGATATTAAATTAACTGATTTATCAAAAAAATTAAATATCCCTCTAAAATCTATTAATGATGGATTAAAATTTTTAGAAGATCATAATTTAATTATGAAAAAAACAACAGGATATGTTATGGTAGATATACAAGAAGCTACACTTCATAATTTATATACTCCTAATTTAACTATGTCTAAGGAAAAAGTAGAACAAACTGCCAAAAATAAATCCAGAGCAAATGCAATTGAACATATTAATAATATGTATTTTCAAGGTATTATGGGACCATCTTGGTATAATGATATTGATATATGGTTTAATAAATACTGTTTTGATGAACAAGTTATGATTGCATTATTTGATTATTGTTATAAACGTAGTGCTTTACATAGAAATTATGTACAAGCAGTTGCGGAAGCTTGGTCTTCTAATAAAGTTAAATCTTATAATGATTTGGATAATTACTATCAACAACAAGAAAATTTAAATAAAATTAAAAAATCTATAGCTAAAAAACTTGGAAAATATAATGGATTAACACAATACGAAGAAGCATATATTGAAAACTGGGTTTCAAATTTTGGATACGATATGAGTATCATTGAAATTGCTTTAAAGAGAACTACCTTTAAACAAAATCCTACTTTTGAATACATTAATAATCTTATTACAGATTGGCATGATAGGAATTTGAAAAATCCATCTGAAATTAATGCTTTTATTGAGCAAAGGAAAAAACAAGAACAAAATACTAAAGAATTAAAATCAAAAGTTAATAAAGCAAATTATGAACAAAGGAATTATGCTAATTTAGATTTCCTTTATGCAAATAATTTAGATAAAAAGGAGGCTTAAATGGCAAATGAAGTTTTAAATTCTTTATTAAAAGAATATGAACAAAAAAAATTAAGAGCAGAAATTGATTTGGAAAATAGAAAAGAAACATTATATAATAAAATTCCCAGATTAAAACAAATTGAAGAAAATTTAAATAAATATGCAATATCAACAGCTAAAAATATCCTAAAAAAAGATAGCTATTCAATAGAAGACTTAAAAAAAGAAGTAAATAAAATAAAAAAAGAAAAATTGGAAATACTAAATGAATATAATTTACCATATAATTATCTACAACCTTTTTATGAATGTATAGTTTGTAAAGATACTGGATATATAATGGATAAACAATATAAAACAAAAATGTGTAATTGTTTAAAGCAAAAATTATTAAACGATGCTTTTCATAAATCGAATTTACCTAATATAGAAAAAGAAAATTTTTCAACATTTAATGAAAACTTATTTTCTGATGATATAGACTTATCTAAATATAAATTAAATATCTCTCCTAGGAAAAATATTATCAATATAAAAAATAATGCAATAGAATTTGTTAATAATTTTGATAATCCAGATCAAAAAAATTTATTGTTTACTGGTAATACTGGTTTACGGTAAAACATTTATGTCGAATTGTATTGCTAAAGAATTACTAAAAAATCGGAAAAACTGTATTATATCAAACATCCCCTGTATTACTTGAAAGCGTAATAAATTATAAAATTGGAAAACAAAAAAATGAATCCAATAATAATATATACGAATCTATACTAGATGCTGATTTACTAATTATTGATGATTTAGGAACAGAAAGTTTAAATAGTATGAAACTTAGTGAATTATTTACAATATTAAATACTAGAATTTTAAACTTAAACAAAATTACAAAAACTATTATATCTACAAATTTAAATATCAATGACATTTTTAAATTTTATGAAGAGCGTCTCGGCTCTAGAATAGCTGGTTTTTATGATATTTATTATTTTTTTGGAGATGACTTAAGATTAAAAAAGAAGGATTAAGAAAATTTCTTAAATCCTTCTTTTTTTTATTATATTCACACTAAATTTATTCTTCTATTTCTGGTGTTAAAGTTTCAATACTTACAACTTTACCTCCATCATTTGTCCTCATTAAAGTAACACCTTGTGTTGATCTTCCTAGAATACTAATATCTTTTACATTTATTCTAATAATAGTGCCTGTATCTGTTATTAACATTACATCATCTTCTTCTGTTGCAATTCTTATCCCTATAATTTTTCCTGTTTTTGGTGTAATTTTATATGTAATAACTCCTCTTCCACCTCTTTTTTGTACTCTGTACTCATCTAGCTCTGTTCTCTTTCCAAATCCATTTTCAGTAATAGCAAGTAAAGTTGCTTTTCCTCCATTAATTACCGATTCCATTCCGATAACTTCATCATCTTCATCTAGTCTAATTCCAATAACACCTTGTGAAACTCTACCAATTGGTCTAACTTCTTTTTCATCAAAAGTGATACATAATCCATTCTTTGTAACTAGGACAACATTATCTTCACCATCTGTTAATCTTACTGCAATTAACTCATCCTCTTCTTTTAATGTAATTCCTTGTAATCCTGTTTTTCTTGATGTATCATACTCTTTTAAAGCTGTTTTCTTTATTAAACCATCTTTAGTCGCCATTAGTAAGTACTTGCCATCTGCAAAATTTTGAATTGGAATAACTGCAGATATTTTTTCACCTGGATCTAAACTTAATAAATTAACAATTGCTGTTCCTCTTGCTGTTCTTCCTGCCTCTGGAACTTCATACCCTCTTAATTTATATAATTTACCTTTATTAGTAAAGAATAATATCACATCATGAGTTGATGCAGTAAAAATTTGTTTTACAAAGTCTTCTTCGCGAGTAGCCATTCCTGTTATTCCTTTTCCGCCTCTTTTTTGGCTTCTATATGTATCAATTGGCATTCTTTTTATATATCCAAAATGTGTTAAGGCTACAACACATTGCTCTTCTTTTATTAGGTCCTCAACATCAATTTCACCTTCTGCTGCAACAATTTTAGTCTTTCTATCATCTCCAAATTTATCTTTAATTTCAATTAATTCTTCTTTAATAATATCAAAAACTAATTTTTCACTATTTAAAATATCTCTTAAATGTGCAATTAAAGCCATTAATTCGTTATATTCTTCTTCAATTTTCTCTCGTTGCAAACCAGATAATGTTTTTAATCTCATATCTAATATTGCTTGTGCTTGTATATCAGATAAACCAAATCTTTCCATTAATCTTTCTTTTGCATCATCATAAGATGAACGAATTATTTGTATTACTTCATCAATATAATCTAATGCAATTTTTAAGCCTTCCAATATGTGAGCCCTAGCTAAAGCTTTATCTAAATCAAATTGCGTTCTTCTTAATATAACATCTTTTCTATGATCTATATAAACATCTAAACATTGCCTTAATGTTAATATTTTTGGCTCACCATTTACTAAAGCAAGCATAATTATACCAAATGTTGTTTGCATTTGAGTATGTTTAAATAATTGATTTAATACAACTTGTGCATTTGTATCTCTTTTTAATTCAATTACAACTCTTACTTTATCAATTCTATCTGACTCATCTCTACATTCTGAAATTCCTTCAATTTTTCTTTCTTTTGAAAGGTCTGATATAGTTTTAATTAAGTTTGCTTTGTTTACTTGATATGGTAAAGAAGAAACAATAATTCTTTGCCTATTTCCGCTCATTTCTTCAATATTTGTTTCTGCCCTTAAAGTTATTTTTCCTCTACCTGTCTTATAAGCTTGTTTAATTCCCTCAATTCCTAAAATAATTCCTTCCGTTGGGAAATCTGGTCCTTTTATAACCTCCATTAAATCTTCATCTGATACTTCATCTTCATCAATAATCTTAATAATTCCATCAATTACCTCTGATAAATTATGTGGTGGAATATTTGTTGCCATACCGTACAGCAATTCCTGAAGAACCATTAATTAAAAGTGCTGGTATTCTAGCTGGTAATACCGTAGGTTCTTGTAATCTGTCATCATAATTTGGCATAAAATCTACCGTATTTTTTTCAATATCACTTAGCATATAAGCAGAAATTTTTGACATTCTTGCCTCTGTATACCTCATTGCTGCTGCTCCATCTCCATCAACAGAACCAAAATTTCCATGCCCATCAATTAACATATAACGCATTGAAAAGTCTTGTGCTAGCCTTACCATAGCATCATATACAGAACTATCTCCATGTGGATGATATCTACCTAAAACAGAACCAACTGTATTTGCACATTTTCTGTATGGTTTGTCTGCTGTAATCCCATCTTCATGCATAGCATAAAGAATTCTTCTATGTACAGGTTTTAAACCATCTCTTGCATCTGGAAGAGCACGAGATACAATAACACTCATAGCATAGTCTATATAGGCTGTTCTCATTTCTTTTTCAATGTCTCTTTCTATAATTTTACCATCGTTTATTCCTTGTGGTGTTTCTTCCATTTTTTTCCCTCTTTTCTTTGTTTTTTATACCTTTGTATTATACTAAACTGCCAGAAATTTTGCAAGCAAAATTCCCTAAAAATTATTAAAATTTCTAGGGAATTCTGTAATTCACACTATGTTTAGTTATAAATAAAAAATATATTACATATTTTTATTTTATATTAATTTAAATAATTATACATTTATTCATTTATATAATTTATAGTTTGATTTCCATATCTATGCTGTTGTAACCATGTATCTGCATAAGAATTTTTTACTACATTAAACTCTGCTGTATCTGAAATTGGCTCATAATATTTACTACCAAAGGCATAATCACCTATATTTTCTACACTACTTGGTATTGTTATATTTGTTAAATTTCCACATCCAGAAAATGCCTGACTAGCTATGCCTCTTGTTCCATAACTTATTTGTATACTTGTACCACTTGGCATTGTTCCTTTATATTTATATGCAACTTTTCCTGCATATATCAATCCATCTGGTTGATTATTATACCATTCTGTATCAAAAAAGGCCCAATCTCCTATACTCGTTACACTATTTGGTATTGTTATATTTGTTAAATTTGTACAAAATTCAAATGCGCAATCTTCTATACTTGTTACACCATTTGGTATTGTTATATTTCTTAAACTAGTACAATTATCAAAGGCCCAATCTCCTATACTCGTTACACTATTTGGTATTGTTATATTTCTTAAACTAGTACAATTCTCAAAGGCCCCATATTCTATATTGGTTATACTGTTTGATAAAATAACATTTTCAAGACTTTTACAATTCCAGAATAGCCTGCTTCCTAAACTTGTTACACTATCAGGAATTACAATACTCTCTAATTCATCAAATCCTTTTCCTGTTGCCCATTCACTG
>CANQVM010000045.1 GCA_947627265.1 uncultured Clostridia bacterium
TTTTTTCATCTTGATAATCTACCTTATTTTTTTCTACTTCTTCATATGCCAGACTTATAGTAGATAAAAAAACTGGATATATTAATGTTACAATTAAAAATATAATTAACATTTTTTTTATTTTAAATTTCATAAATTCCCAATCTCCCATAAAAACACTTTTATTATATACTCTTTTAGTATAACATTCAATAATTTTTAACATAATCTCTTATATTATTTGCTCTATTTTTTTTGCAATTTCTTTATTATACTGTTCACTATTAAACTTATCTTTTATTTCAAATCCATTTTCAATAAATAATTTCATCTTTTCATAGATATCTTCTACTTTTTTAGTTGTAACATATCCGTATTTTCCTTCTACCTGCTCATAATCTGATACTTTTGTAGTAATAATTGGTTTATTTAAAACATAACATTCCAAAAATACAACAGGATATCCTTCATAATCTGAAGTTAATATAACACAATCTGCTATTTTAAAATATGGATATGGATTTTGCTTTCTACCTAAAAATAATATTGTTTCTTGTAAGTTATATTCTTTAACCTTCATTTTATATAACTCCGTATCTGGTCCATCACCAATACATAATATTTTAAATCTATATCCATCTGCTTTTAATAATGCTGCTGCTTCTATCATTTTAGTAAGCCTTTTTTGTTTTTCTTCATGTCTTCCTACATTAATGAAAGTAGTTATTCCTTCTTCTTTTGTTTCTTCCACTTTTTGTTCTGCTAATCTTTTTATTTTTTGATCATCTATTAAATTATTGCATACAATCGTTTTTTCTTTCATTTCTGGAAAAACTTTTAAAAAGCTATCTTTTCCTTCTTTTGATACAAATATGATATGTTTAAATTTCATATAATTTCTTTTTATAAAAAAATCTCTTACTTTTTGTTTATCATTTTCAAACAAAGTAAGATAATCAGCATGTGCCCATAAGCATGCATTTTTAGATGCAACTCTACTAACAAAAGATGAAGAAATAGAATATGTAGCAAAGCTTGCTGCAAAATCAAATTTATTTTTATATTTTGCAATGAATTTACATCTATTTAACAAATTTTTTACTTTTCTTTTTACTACGCTTTTGCTTTCATCGGGTGTATATTCAATAACTTTTATTTTTTCATCTAATTCTTTTAAAAATATTCCTTGCTTTTTTTCTAACACAATTGTTACTTCGTATCCTTTTTTTTGTAAGTAATTTGTTAAAGTAACCAAAGCTTTTTCAATTCCCCCAACATCCAATGAAAAAGTAGCAAATAATAATTTCTTCATCTTCCCTCCTAAGCAAATCTTTTTTATTTTATTTTATCAATATTTATATTATTAGTCAATTGTTTAAGATATAAAAATAGATACTATAATAACTAGTATCTATCTCGTATCTCTTATTTATTGTTCAACTGGGTAAACACTTACTTGTTTATTGTCTCTACCCTTTCTTTCAAACTTAACTATTCCATCTACTAATGCATATAGTGTATCATCACTACCTTTTCCAACATTAGTACCTGGGTGTACTTTAGTTCCTCTTTGTCTTATTAGGATATTTCCTGCTAAAACAAATTGACCATCTGCTCTTTTTACACCCAGTCTTTTAGACTCACTCTCTCTACCATTGTGACTGCTACCTTGACCTTTCTTATGAGCCATATTTCTCAACTCCTTTCGGTTTTGTTTTTATTTATGTTCTCTATTTTTAAATCTATGTTTAAATTAAGCTTCTACTTTTTTAGTTGTTTTTTTTGCACTTGCTGCTGTTGCTTCATCTTTTTTAGCTGTTGTCTTTTTTGTTTCAGTTTTCTTTGCTATTGCTTTTGTTTCTGTACTTGTTGTTTCAGCTTTTTTTGATGCTGATGTTTTTGTTTCTGCCTTTTTTTCTGTTGCCTCTGTCTTATTTGAAGTTGTTTTTATTCCAGTAATTTCTACTTTTGTGTATGGTTGTCTATGACCTTGTTTTCTTCTATAATTTTTCTTTGCTTTCATTTTAAAAACAATGATTTTTTTAGCTTTACCATGAGAAACTACTTTTCCTTCAACTTTTACACCTTTTACATAAGGATTTCCTATTTGTACTTTTCCTTCTTCAGATACTAATATTACTTTATCAAAAGTAACTTTTTTACCTTCTTCTGCATCTAATTTTTCAAAAAATACAACATCTCCTTCTGCAACTTTGTATTGTTTTCCACAGCTTTCAATTATTGCGTACATTTTAAATGCACCTCCTTATTTGTATACTCGCTAATCCTTATACTTCAGGCAATTAACTCATGGCTAATATTTAGGTGCCTTGACTAAGCGGATTACAGTTTTTAATTTTATCATACATCTAGCTATTTGTCAATTGTTTTTTTCATTTTCTAACGCTATTTTTAAATTTTCTAATGCTATTTTTCTGTGACTTATTAAATTCTTTTCTTCTTTTGATAATTCTGCTAATGTCTTTCCATTTTTTAACTCAAATATTGGATCAAAACCAAATCCATTTTCTCCTTTTGGCTCTTGTGAAATTCTGCCATTTATTTTGCCTTTTCCAACAATTGCTTTTCCTTTATTATAATAAGTAATTACACATTTAACTTTTGCACTTCTTTCTTTTCCCTTTAAATTTTTCATTTTTTCTAAAATAGCATTATTTCTTTGTTCTTGTGTTGCATTTTTCCCTAGAAATCTTGCTGTATATACTCCTGGCCATCCATCAAAGGCATCAATGCACAATCCGCTATCATCTGCTATACATGGTAATTTTGTTATTTCATATATTTCTCTAGCTTTTTTTAGTGAATTACCTTCAAATGTATTTTGATTTTCATCAACTTCTATATTGCAGTTTACATCTTTTAATGTTAATAATTCATAATCATTTAGAATTTGTTTTATTTCTTTTAACTTTCCTTGATTATTTGTAGCAATTACTATTTTTTTCATTTTTACATCCAATTCCTTTCCAATGGAAAAATCTTAATAAATTTTTTTTAAATTTTTGATATTATTCAACCTTTTACTTGTTTTATAATATATTAATTTTTTAATATGATTTTTGTAATATATCTATTTATTTTATTATTTACAAATTTTCTTTTATTTCTGGAAATAGATCATAAAGATTATAACCTAATAGATCATCAAAATATTTTTTTAATTTATATGTTTCTTTAATATGATATTGCGTATTAGAATATGCTCCTTTTCTCATCATAATGTCTATAAGTCTTTTATCAACAGTATATATTTTATTTATCTGTGGACACATTAAATCACATAAATTTATTAGTTTTTCTTCTATTGTATATTTATGATTCTTAATAAATTCAGCTAAAAATTGATTATTCTGTGTATTAGGAATTCCTCCAGCTGTACAAATAATATCATTATTTAAGTATGAATGAGTTAAGCATATATTACAATATTCTTCATCATAACCCTTATCTTTTAAATAATTATAACCTCTTATAACATGTCCATATGATTCACCATTATATTTACCAATATCATGTAAATATCCTAGAGTTTTTGTTTTGTCTACATCCACATTATAACCTTTTTCATTTAATGCTTGTGCAATCTTTCCTGCTGTATCTCCAACACAAATACAGTGATTTATCCATCTATCATCTTTTGTATTTTTTCTTATATTTTCTAGCATTTTTCTTGCTTCTTTACTTGTTAATTTCATATTTTTATTCTCCTGTTTGTTATTTATAACATAAATGTACTATAAATTCAATTATTTCATTAATATTTTTTTAGGAACAATATTATATTTTATTTTATCTCTAAAATTATTACTTAATTTACTTTTTAAAATAATTTTTCAAACCATTTTTTCATATTATCTAATAATTCATCAAGAGAGTATTCGCTTTCATTTCTAAAATATTTTATGATTTCTACTAATATTCCATTCATTAAGAATGAAACATTAAGTTCAAGGTACTTATCTGTACAGATATTTTTTAGTGTTTCATATATCTTTTGAGTAGCAATTTTCTTTAATTGTTCTAAGAATAGAAGTGTTTCATCAGCAGATAATAGCATTTTATATGTTTCTTCATTTTCTTTTAAGCATTGTATGATATTCTCAAAGTATTTTTTTATATCCTGTTTTGAATATAATTTCAAATTTTCACTACATAAAATTTCAATTGTTTGTAATTGATAATCTTGTGCTACTTCATATATATTATCATAATGAGTGTAGAATGTACTTCTAGTTAAATTAGCTCTTTTTACTAATTCTGTTACTGTTACTTTATTTAATTGTTTTTTTTCATTAATTAGCTCTGCAAATGTTTTCTTTATTAAGTTTCTTGTTTTTACAGAAGAAGAATTTAGACATTGTACTTTCATTATTTAAATCCTTTCTATTTTTCATATTTAAAGTATTATAACATATATTTATCAAGTCATAAAGACATTTTAAAAAAGAATGTCTAAATTTAGACACTTTAGTTTTTTTTATACTTCCACTTATAAAATATTGAGAGTATAATATAATACATGCTTAAAAAGAAAGGAAGGATTTTTTTGAAGAAATTTACAGATTTTATAATAAACAACAGATATTTCATTTTAGTTTTATTTATAATTCTTACAATTGTTTCAGGAATTTTGGCATCAAAGGTTAAAATTAATCATGATATTGCTAAATACTTGCCTGATACTTCCGAAACTAGAATTGGCATGAACATTATGGAAAATGAATTTTCGGAAACTGAAACAAGTACTTTAAATTTAATGTTCGAAAATTTAGCAAATGAAAAAAAATATGAAATAAAAAGTGAGTTGGAAGCAATAGATAATGTAGAAAGTGTAGATTATGATGATTCTGAAAATTATAATAAAGACAATTATACTTTGTATGTTATTACAGTAGATGATGTTTCTGATTCATATAAAGCCAGTAGTTTGTATAATCAAGTAACAGACAAATATAAAAATTATACTTTTTACACGAGTGGAAATGTATCTGAAGCTAATAAAAATGTTTTACCTATTTGGATTATTGTTCTTGCGGTTGCTAGTGCTTTGGTTATTTTACTTATTATGTGTGAATCTTATGTAGAACCTTTTTTGTTCTTAACTTCAATATTAATGGCAGTAGTTTTAAATAAGGGAACTAATATTATTTTTCAAAATGTTTCACATATTACAAATTCCATAGCAGCTATATTGCAGATGGCTTTGTCTATGGATTACTCAATAATGCTAATGAATAGGTATAACCAAGAAAAGAAAAATGAAAAAGATAAAGTTAAGGCAATGAAGAATGCTTTATATAAAGCCTTTCAAGCTATTTCAAGTAGTTCTGTTACAACTATAGCCGGTCTTTTAGCTTTAATTTTTATGAGTTTTAAAATTGGTAAGGATTTAGGTTTCGTATTGGCAAAGGGAGTTTTATTTAGTTTGATTTGTATCTTCTTTGTTTTGCCATCTTTGATATTAATGTTTGATAAGTGGATTGTAAAAACTAAAAAAAGGTCTCCTAAAATTAATTTAGCTAAGTTAGGAAAATTCAGTTATAAAATTAGATATGTTGCACTTCCATTATTTTTAATAATATTTGTTGCAAGTTTCTTATTAAAAGGCTATTTAGGAATTGATTATACAGAAACCCAATCTGATCAAATTGCTGATGTGTTTGATGAAAACAATCAAATTGCCATTATATATAAAAATAGTGATGAAGATAAAATTTCTAAATTTTTAAAAGAATTTGAAAATCAAGACAATGTAGATGAAGTTTTAGGATATGGCAATACAATTAATGAGCCTTTAACCTATGACAAATTAAATGATAAATTAAATGATTTAGGTGCAGATGTTAAAGTTGATGATTATTTACTAAAAATTTTATATTATGATTATTATAATTCTGGAAAAAACGAAACTCTTACTTTTTCAGATTTTATAAATTTTATTGAAAATGAAGCCTATAATAATGAAAACATAAGTGGTCACATAGATAATGAAACCAGGAATAATATTTCAAGATTAAAAAATTTTACAAATTTAAATTCTATTAATATAAAACATTCTTCTACTGATATAGCAAATATTCTAGAAATTGATAAGAGCAAAGTTGATGATATTTTTATATATTATCTTTCTAAAAATAATGAAACTAAAATTAGTTTAAATGAATTTGTTAATTTTATTAATAAAGATGTTTTGACTAATGCAAGTTATTCTAATAAGTTTGATAATGATAATAAGAATAAGCTAAATACTTTATCAAAATTTACCAATAAACAAAGTATCCAAAAGAAGATGACAAGTAATGAGATGGCAAAATTATTTGGAATTGATAACAATACAATGAGTGACTTATATAAATATTATATACTTATAAATGATGTAAATATAAAATTGTCAATTTCAGATTTTTCAAATTTTGTATTAAATGATGTTTTGAATAATAGTGCTTATGCGAATAATTTTGATAGTGTTACAATTTCAAATATAAAAATGTTATCCACATTTAGTAACTTAAATGTGATTAATAAACAAATGAATTGCAAAAAATTATCAAATTTATTTGGAATTGAAGAAACTAAAATTAATAAAGGACTACTTTTAAAATATCTTAATAGTAAAAATAAAAATAAATATTCTATTCCAGAATTTGTAAATAACGTTATTAATATTAAAACTAATACTAATTATTTAGATGGATTTGATACAAGTGAATTAGAAAAGTTGCTATCTAATCCGGATTTGCTTAATACCCCAAATAAGTATTCCGCTTCTGAATTATCAAATATGCTTGGTATTAATATTAATCAAATGTATCAGTTATATAATTTAATTGATTATAACTCTGGAAATACATCAAATTGGACAGCTAGTCCTAATGAATTTGTAAGTTTATTATTGAATAATAATGTTATTGATGAAACTACAAAACAGCAATTGAGTTTGTTGTCTACTATTATGACAAATAGTGTTAATAATAAAAAGTTTTCGTATACTGAACTTTCACAGACTTTTGGAATAGATAGTAATAAAATCAAAAGCATTTACACTTTATATGTATCAAATCAAAATAACACTTTTCTAACTCCTCAAGAATTTGTAGATTTTGTGTTATCTCACAAAAATGATAATACTCTTGCAGGTAAACTTTCTGTTAGCACTATTAAAGATTTAAATTTGGTTCAATCTGTTATGAATAGTGTTATTAACAATAAAAAGTATGCTAGTACTGAATTATCTAGTTTATTAGGGAAAAATAAAGAAAATATTAATTTGTTATATGGCTTATATACTTCTAAATATATTAATACAAATCCTTCTATTTCTCTAAAAGATTTTGTTGTTTTTTTACTAAATGATGTTGTTACTAATCCAGAATATTCTAGTAATTTTGATGATAACCAAATAACTAAATTAAATACTGTTAATGGTATTATGAATGCAACTATTAATAACACTAAATATACTTCTGATGAGATGTTCGCTATTATTAGTATTTTGGCAAATGATATAGATAAAAATGTAGTGGAACTTCTTTATACTTATTACGGTAGTAATAACCTTTATGATAATTCTTGGCAAATTACTGTAGAAGAGTTTGTTAGGTTTTTGAACGAAAGCATCTTAAAAGATGAACGTTTTAAGGATTTTATAGAAGAAGATATGAGAAATAACATAACCGAAGCTAAATCAACTATTTCAGATGCAAAAAAATTACTAATAGGTAACGATTATTCAAGGATTGTACTGAATACAAAGTTTGATGCTGAATCACCTAAAACTTTTGAGTTTATTCAGAAACTAAAAGATATGTTAGTTGAAGAGTTACAAGATTTTTATATAATAGGAAATTCTCCTATGGCTTATGAAATGAGTCAGACTTTTGATAGTGAGCTAAACTATATAACTATCATAACAATGATTATTATATTTATCGTTGTGGCTGTCACTTTTAGGTCTGGTATTATCCCTACTATTTTAGTCCTTACAATACAATGTGCTGTTTATTTAACTATGGGAATTTTATCTTTTGTAGGTGAGAATGTTTATTTTATATCTATATTGATAGTTCAGAGTATATTGATGGGAGCAACAATTGATTATGCTATTTTGTATACATCATATTATCTTGAACATAGAAGGACTGAAGGAATAAAAGAGGCTATTATTGACTCATATAATAAATCAATTCATACTATTTTAACATCGAGTTCGATACTTATTATTGTAACTTTGATTATTGCTAATTTTGCTTCTGCTATTGCTGCAAAAATATGCAAAACAATATCAGAAGGTACTCTATGTTCTACAATTTTAATCTTAATGTTGTTACCTGCAATTTTAGCTTTTTTTGATAAATTTATAGTTAAGTTTAAATCATAGAGGGTGTCCTAGAATAGGGCTCCTCTTTTCTTTTTTTTATTACTTTCGTTATTTTTTAGATTCAACGAAATTGTTCTTTTTTACTGCTCCAAAAGGTCCAATAAGTACAACGCCTAATATTATTGACAATACTAAAATAGCTGTAATTATAATAATCTTATTAATCATTTTATTATCCTCTAATTATTTTTTCATTTCAATCTTACTACTATAATCATTATTTTTTATATTTTCCAATATTATAATCACGTATTTATATATTTTTTTAAAGATGTTGTTTTTTATGTAAACGTTTACTACATAACTTATTTAATTTTGCATTTTTAACTTTATTCTATTTATTACTTTTTAATCTATATTTCTTCTATGTATTTTTGTTTAATTAATTTTATTTGTTCATTTGTTATATTACAATCTTGCAAATATTCTTCAACTGATCCATATTGATTTTTGATATTATTTAGTAATTTGTACATAGTTTCTTTCTTCGGTGTTATTATTTTTAATATATTTTCATTATTCATTTCTTTTGCATAATTATTTAGCATATTTTCTAGATATATTCCTGATGCTACATAATCTAATATTCCTTTTTTCCTTTTTATTTCTTCATCACTTCTTAAATCTATAACTGTAGAAAATCCCATATCTTTTATTTTTTTTATATCTTTTTCTTCTAATTGTGTAATAAGATTTGTTCCTATGATTCTTCCTGATTTTACAGTCTTATTATTACTTATGTAATATCCTCCTATATCTCTCATATTTTCAATCTTATCTACAAAAAATCTTCTCATCTTTCTTCTTCCTCCCTTATTTTATTTAAACTTGAGTTTTCATTTTTTTTTCTATTTCATTTATTAATCCTTGAACTATCTCACTTATAAAATAATATCTTTTTAACAGGTCTTTAGTATCATGATTACTAATATATCTAGTTTTAGAAAATTCACATATAAACTTCAGTCGTTGTTTTAGATTTTCTTCAAATTGTATTTCCTGTTTTATTATTTTCATATTCCACCATCTTTTCTTTACAGATTTAGGATGATTTTTTCCAAAAGAAAAAATCAATCAGTTAAACTGGTTGATTTTTATATCTTCTGTTCTATAAAGTTCGAACAGAAACTTGGCTGGCTCCCTACCTATTCCGTTTTTTGAGATTTTAAATTTTTGAGCTTTTCGTTCATACAACTTAATTTCAGCCATTATCTTTTTTAGTTTGTGGGAGAATTCGTGGGAGCTCTTTGACAAACATTGACAAATTATACTGAGTTTTAACAAATTATGGCAAATTAACC
>CANQVM010000046.1 GCA_947627265.1 uncultured Clostridia bacterium
TAATGTTGCTATTGACACTCCTGCTAAAATTAATAATACTATTATTGTTATTACTAATGCTATTAACGTTATTCCTTCTGATTGACTTTTAATTTTTCTTAGCTTACTTTTTCTTTTTTCTCTTAAATCTGTTAATTTATTTAGCATTTTTATTTCTTTGTATAATTCTTCTTTTATCATTTTTATAAACTCCTCCTTTAATTTTTTTATACAATGGGTATGAAAACACAAAAAGACAGGACTAAAAAACTATTTTACATATCTTTTTATAGGCTTTAGTCTCATCTTTTTCTATATTTTTTATTCTTTTTGCTCTTTCTGTTCTTTCTAAATTATTTTTTTCTTCCTCTTTATTTATTTTATAAATGTATTGTGTGTGTGTGTGTGTGTGTACAGCCTCAACATTTATAGCGTTTTTACTCTTTTGCATTTTCATACCTTCTTTTTTACTTTAGTTTGTACCTTTTTATTTTATACTATTAGTTTGATTTTGGCAAGTAATTTTAAATAATTATTGATATTGATTTTTATTAATCTTTCTCTATAATAATTGTAACTGGACCATCATTTATTAGAGATACTTGCATATCAGCTCCAAAAATTCCTCTTTCTACCTTTATGCCATTATTTTCACACTCATAGCAAAAGTATTCATATAATTCTTTTGCTATATCGGGTTTTGCTGCTTGAGAAAAAGATGGCCTGTTTCCATTCAAGCAGTCTGCATACAATGTAAATTGTGAAACAATTAGCAATTCTCCTTTTACATCTTTTATACCTAAATTCATTTTTTCATTTTCATCTTCAAATACTCTTAAATTACAAAGTTTATTTGCTAAATATTTTGCTTGTTCTTTTGTATCATTATGTGTAACTCCTATTAATACTAACAATCCTTTTTCTATTTTTCCTACTATTTTATTATCTACTTCTACTTTTGCATTTTTTACTCTTTGAACTACTATTTTCATTTTTACTCCTTTTTATTAAAATAGACAGATTTCTCTGTCTATTTTGTTTTGTTTAAATTTTATTTATTAATATTCGGTTACAATTCATTATAATCTATTAATCATTATTATTTTTTTTAATTCTAATGTCAGATTCAACCTCAACTGTCTTTTCTAAATTTGATTCTTTTTGTTTTTCATTTTTATTGTTTTCTTTTTTTGTTATATCTTTTTTGACATTATCATCTAATTGCTTGTTTTCTTGTTTATGATCTTGTTCTTTATTTTTTTCTTTTCTACTGGCCTGCCCTTTTTGCGTTTGTTCTTTTTTCTGTACTGATTCTTTTTTTATTTGTTCTTTATCTTTTTGGTTGTTATCATTTTCTATTTTTTCTTTTAGACTTTCCTTTATTATATTTGCTTCTGTTTTATTATCTTGTTCTATTTTTGAACTTTCTAAATTTTTTAAAATTTCAACTTCATTTTGTGGTTCTTCTGTTTGTTTAGCTCCACAATTTGAACAATATTTATCTTCTATTGATATTTGTTTATAACAGTTTGGGCATTGTTTTTTATCTTTTAATTCTAAACACTGTTTTAATAAATTGTCAATTTCATCACTAATAACATCTATTTTTATACATTCTTCTTCTAGATCTTTTTCTATTGATATTTCTTCTTCTCTTTTATGTTTTTCATATACTTTTTTTCCTATTTCTTCATATATATCATTTACTTGTGATTTTAAATCATTTATTTTTAGCTTCATTTTAGTTTCTTTTGCAATTTTACCAGTTTTATCTGCAGTAATTTTATAAGCTTCAGATGCTTTTTTACCTAATTTATCAAAAAATTCCATTATTCATCTTCCTTCCTTTTTCTTATTATTCGAAAATCAGACTATAATTATTCACTTTTTTTATCTCTTGTCATTAAATCTTTTACAGCATCTTGTGGTTTTAAATTTTCATAAATTACTTTATATACTGTTTCAATAATTGGCATATATACATCATTTTTCTTGCCTAATTGATATGCAACATCTATATTATCAATACTTTCAATTACCATTCCTACTTCTTTTTTTGTTTCTTCTAATGTTTTACCTTGACCAATTAGTTTTCCTGCTTTTCTGTTTCTACTATGTTCACTTAAGCATGTTACTATCAAATCTCCTAATCCACTTAATCCATAAAATGTTTCTCTTTCTCCTCCTAATTTTGTGCCAAGTCTTGCTAGTTCCCCTAGACCTCTTGTTATAAGTGCTGCAAAAGTGTTATCTCCTAGTCCAATTCCTGCAGCTACACCAGCACAAAATGCAATTATATTTTTTAATGCTCCTCCTAATTCTACTCCTTTTACATCTTTTGAAGTATAAATTCTCATTTCTTCAGACATAAATGTATCTTGTATTAATCTTAGTATTTCACCATGTTTTGATGCAATAACTAGTACAGTAGGTATGCTAACAGAAACTTCCTCTGCATGGCTAGGTCCACTTAATACTCCAATTTTGGTAGTTGGTAATTCTTCTAATAATACTTCATCTAATGTTTTTAATGTTTCTTTTTCAAATCCTTTAGAGCATATAATAACTGGCTTTTCTCCTATGTATTGTTTATATTGCTTAAAAATATTTCTAGTAAATTTAGATGGCGTTGCATGTAAAATGATATCAGCATCTTCAATTACTTCTTTAAAATCTGTTAGGCATTTAATATTTTCTGGTATATTAATATTTGGTAAAAACTTGCATTTTCTTTCTTCATTTATTAACCTTTTTTCTTCTTCTTCATATGACCATATTTTTACATAACATTGATGTTTTGCAAGATATATGGCTAAAGCTACTCCCCAACTTCCGACTTCCTATAATAGCAATATTTTTCATAAATTTCCCCCTATAATATGTTTATATTTTTTATTTAAGATAAAAAGATAAATTTTATAAATATATTATTTATTTTATCTTTCCATATAATAACTATTAATAGCTTATTAATAGTTATTGTTTTGAACCAATTTTATTTTCTGTACCATTTAGAATACGCTTAATATTTTCTCTATGATTAAATAATACAATTACAGCTAATATTACACTATATATAAAATAAACATTTCCATTTTTTCCTTCTGTTAATACTGTATAATTACTGTTAATAAATAATGTTAAAACCGGAAATAATACTGCTGCTGTACAAGATCCTAAAGATACCATTTTTGTTAGTATTATTAGTACTAGAGCAAATACTAAACATATTAACCCAATTTGCCAGTTACTCATAAGTATAATTCCTAGTGATGTAGCAACACCTTTTCCTCCTTTAAATCCAAAAAATACTGGGAAAGTATGTCCAATAACTACTGCAATTCCTGCTATTTGTAATAATAATTCTCTGTCTGTTTCTTTTATAATTAGTCCTAATAATATTGCAATTCCAATTGATACTACTCCTTTTAAAATATCAAAAATAAGAGTTATTGCTGCTGCTTTTTTTCCTACTGAACGTAACATATTTGTACTTCCAGCATTTCCACTTCCCTTTTCTCTAATATCAAATCCTGCCATTTTTTTGCTTAATATAACTGAAAAATTGATACTTCCAATACAATACGCAATTATTGCAATAATTATATAAGTTACCATTTTTTATTCCTCCTTTATTTTCTCTTTTAATTTATTAGTTAGTCTTTCTGTAAATTATAATTTCTTAAAACATAAAATATTATATTTAGCAGTTAATACTCTAATTATATTGGTTTTATACTTCCTTTTCTGATTTTTCTCTTACTATTATTCTTACAGGTGTTCCTTGTAATCCAAACTCTTTTCTAATTTGATTAACTAAATATCGCTCATATGAAAAATGAAATAATTCTTTGTCATTTACAAATATAATAAATGTTGGTGGTTTGGTAGATGCTTGTGTTCCATAAAATATTTTTAATCTTTTTCCCTTATCAGTTGGTGGCTGAACCATAGCAATTGCTTCATTTATTACTTGATTTAACACAGAGGTTGAAATTCTTAGGCTATTTTGCTCTGCTACATAATTTATTAAATCAAATAATTTGTTTACTCTTTGCCCTGTTTTAGCCGATATAAAAATAATTGGTGCATATGATAAATATTTTAATTTATCATATATTTCTTTTTTATATTTTTCTAAAGTTCCTGTTTCTTTTTCTACAATATCCCATTTATTTACTACAATAACTACTCCTTTTCCTGCTTCATGTGCCTCTCCTGCAATTTTAGCATCTTGATCAGTTACTCCTTGAGTCGCATCTATCATCATTAAACACACATCTGATCTTTCAATAGCAAGCATTGTTCTCATAATACTAAATTTTTCAATTGATTCTTTTACTTTACTTTTTCTTCTAATTCCTGCTGTATCAATTAATGTATATTTTCCTTTATCATTTTCAAATTGAGTATCTATTGCATCTCTTGTTGTTCCTGCTATATCACTTACTATGCTTCTATTTTCCCCTAAAATTTTGTTAACCAAAGATGATTTACCTACATTTGGCTTTCCTATAATTGCTACTTTTATTTGGCTTTCATCATCTTCTTCATCCATCGTTTTTGGAAAATTTTCATATATTTTATCTAATACATCTCCTATACCTAATGCATTTGTTGCTGATATTGGAAATGGTTCTCCTAAACCTAAGTTATAAAATTCATATGATTCTTCTTTGTCTTTTTCATAATTATCTGCCTTGTTACATACTAACACAATTGGCTTACCAGATTTTTTTAACATAATTGCTATTTCTCTGTCAGTTGCTGTTATTCCTTGTCTAATATCTGTTACAAATAATATCACATCTGCCATTGTAATAGCTAGATTGGCTTGTTCTCTCATTTGTGATAAAATAATATCTTCTGATTTTGGCTCAATTCCGCCAGTATCTATTAGAGTGAAATTTCTTCCTCTCCAATTTGTTTGTGCATAAATTCTATCACGAGTTACACCTGGAGTATCTTGTACAATTGATATTCTATTTCCAGCTAAATAATTAAAAAAAGTAGATTTTCCAACGTTAGGTTTTCCGAATAATTGCTACAATTGGTTTTGACATCTTATTAATTTAAATAGACAAATACAATTTGTCTATTCCTTTTCTCCTTTCTTAATTTTTACAGGTATAGTATATCATATTTTCATAACAAATAACAATATAAAAAAAAGAAAAGTAAAATTTTTTTACCTTTCTTTTTTACAATTAATTATATTTTTGCTATTCCACCAATAATTTTACTTTCAGATGCTAAAGATAGTAATTTTGCTCCTCCTGAGATAACTACTAAATCTCCCTTTTCTAAAATTTCTTTTTCTTGTAGTTTTTTAATTCCCATTTCTACTGTTTTATTAATATTCTCTTGTTTTTCAACATAAATTGGTGTAACATTCCATACTATTGATAATTGATTAAATGTTCTTCTATTATCTGTTATTGCAAGAATTGGGCATCCTGCTCCTAATCCTGCTAATTTTCTTGCTGAATCTCCTGAATTTGTATAGCAAACAATAGCATCTGCTTTCATATTCATTGCTGTAACACATGTAGAATATGCTATTTTACTTTCAATATCTTCTAAGCTTATATTATCATTATTTTTAAATCTTTTCCAGTAATCAATTTCTGGTTCTACTCTATTTGCAATTTTTACCATTGTTTTTACACATTCTACGGGATATTTTCCCATTGCACATTCTCCAGATAACATAATAGCACTTGTTCTATCATATATAGCATTTGCAACATCGCTTGCTTCTGCTCTTGTTGGTAATGGGTTAAAAGTCATAGATTCTAACATTTGTGTAGCTGTTATTGCAGGTTTATTTGCTTTATTACATAATTTTATAAATTTCTTTTGCATAACTGGTGGTTCTGTAAAATCTGTTTCTGTAGCCATATCTCCACGAGCAATCATTTGAACATCAGCATTTTCTACAATTTCTTCCATATTTTCTAAACCTTCAATGTTTTCTACTTTTGTTATTATTTTAATGTCTTTTCCACCATTTTCATCTAATACTTTTCTTACTTGATTAATATCATCTTTGTTTCTTGTAAATGACATAGCAACATAATCATATCCATGTTCACAAGCCGTTTTTAAGTCATCGATATCTTTTTGTTTTAATGCTGGTAAATGTACTGCTGTTCCTGGTAAATTTATAGTTTTTCTACTTCCTAAACCATTTCCATGTACTACTGTACAAACAATATCTTTATTAACGATTTCATCTACAACTAATTCAATCGCGCCATCATCTATTAAAACTTTTGATCCTGGCTTTAAGTCTTTGTATAATTCTTTATATGATACAGATACTTTATCTTTATCTCCTACAATATCTTCATTAACTAATGTAAATTTTTGACCATCTTCTAATTTGATTTTTTCATTTTTTCCTGTTACCAACATTCCTGTTCTAATTTCAGGACCTTGCATATCAAGAAGTAATGCAACTGGTAAATCCATTTCTTCTCTTAATCTTAAAATAGTTTCTGTTTTTTCAGATTGTTCTTCCCAACTACCATGTGAATAGTTTATTCTTGTTACATTTAATCCTTCTTTAATTAATTCTTCTAATCTGTTTTCACTTGCAGGACCTATTGTACCTACAATTTTTGTTTTTCTTAAATTTGCTTTCATTTTTATTTCCTCCTTATTTGACAACATTATTATTATATCATAGTCATTCGGCAAATTTCAACATTTTTTTAGATTTTTTATATATTTTTACCAGAGTTAAAATTCACATCTTGTAAACTTTAAAACTCCTAGATAATTATATTTTTAATAATTGCATAAGCGATAGGCCATAGTTATGACACACAAATTTATTTAAAATATAATTATTTATGAATATATTATAAACGTTAATTCAAGTGTGAATTGTAACTATTTTTTACTCATGAGTCTATTTGAAAATTATAATTTTTCAAATATTGATATATTAATATTTAGTATATTTCAATTATTGAATGTAAAATTGTTCCATCTTTGCTTTCTATTATTATTTTATGTTTATTATCTTTATTTGTATATTTGCAAATTATTTTATCTCCAAGTTTAATTTCTTTTTTATATGTTATTCTAACATTATTAAATGGTCTTTTTTCATATACTTCTTCTGGTAATACTTCATATGCTAAATCTAAATAATATAAGTTATGCATATGTTTATTAATATCAATGTCTTTTCTTATAACTTCATAATCCATACTTTTTGTATACTTTGTTGGTATATCTAGTTTATCCAATTTTTCATCTATAAATACATTTTTTTCCTCTGGTTTATATTTATTTGCAATTTCTTCTGTAATTCTTGTTAATTTTCCTTGTTCAATATCAATTAAAGTCCATTTTGATGTTGCTATAGCACACAAATTGTTGTCTTCATCATATATTTCATAGTCTCTATATGTATAAAATCTATTCATTGCTCTGCCCCAAGTATTTACTGTTAAAAGTTGTCCATATTTTGGTCTATTTATTACTTCTAACTTCCAATCTAATAATACCCATGTAACTTTGGTTTCTTTAGTATCGTTTGCTCCAAATTTTACAGCATCTGAATGATATGATGCAACATTTTCTAATATTTCTAGTATTGCTCTATTTTTTATTTTGTTGTCTTTTCCTATATCTTTTAATCCTGGTTTAACTTTTTCTGTATAAATCATTTTATTCTCCTTGTTTTAGTATCTTAATTAAAAAAATTGTTTTAATTTAAGATATCCTTTACCTTAATATATTTTTTAGCTTTTTATATTTAATTTTATACATTAATTTTAATATATTAATTGCATATATTTAACACATTAAATTAGCTGATAGTAAATCTAAACAGCTAATCTTTTCTTCTATTATATTAATATCCTGGCTTTTTTAGTAATTTAAACATATTTTTTTTGTATTCTTCTACACCTGGTTGGTTAAATGGATTAACTCCTAATATACTTCCTGACATAGCACAGGCTTTTTCGAAAAAATAAATTAATTCTCCTATATTTGTTTCATCAAGTTTTTGTAAATTTATTTGAATATTAGGTACATCACCTGCTATATGAGCTTTTATAGTTCCTTCCATTGCTTTTTTATTAACATAGTCTAATGTTTTTCCTGCTAAATAATTTAGTCCATCTAAGTTGTCATCATCTGGATTTATTGTTATTTCTGAGTTTGAATTTTCTATTGAAATAACTGTTTCAAATAAAGCTCTTCTACCTTCTTGAATGTATTGTCCCATTGAATGTAAATCAGTTGTATTATCAACTCCTACTGGGAAAATTCCTTTTTGTTCTTTTCCTTCGCTTTCTCCAAATAGTTGCTTCCACCACTCTGTAAAATAATGCATTTTTGGTTCATAATTCACTAGTATTTCTGTATTTTTATATAATTTGTACAATATGTTTCTTACAACCGCATATTGGTAACATTCATTATATTTTAAATTTGGATCATCATATCTTTTTTGAGCAATTCTTGCTCCTTCCATTATTCTATCAATATCTATTCCCGCTGTAGCAATTGGAAGTAATCCTACTGCTGTTAATACAGAATATCTACCTCCTACATTATCTGGTACAACAAATTGTTCATATCCTTCTTTTTGTGCTAATATTTTTAAAGCACCTTTTTCTTTATCTGTTGTTGCATAAATTCTACTTCTAGCCTCATCTATTCCATATTTATTTTCTAATATTTCTCTAAAAATACGAAAAGCAATTGCTGGCTCTGTTGTAGTTCCAGATTTTGATATAACATTTATTGAAAAATCTTTGTCTCCTATGTATTCAATTAATTCATTTATATAATTTGAGCTTAAGTTATTACCTACGTATAATATTTGAGGGTATTTTCTTTGTTTTGGTTGTAACAGATTATTAAATGAACTAGTTAAGGCTTCTATTACTGCTCTTGCACCTAAATAAGATCCCCCAATTCCGATTACAACTAATATATCTGATTCTTTATTTATTTTTTTTGCAGCTTTTTTTATTCTTTTAAATTCTTCTTTATCATAATTAGATGGAAGTTCTAACCATCCGAACGAAATCTTTTTCATCATTTACTCTTTTATGTAAATCTTTATGAATATTTTCTACTTGTTCTTTGTACTCCATGATTTTTTTTTGTGTAATTCCACAATTTTTTAAATTTAAACTAATTTCTGGCATAATCTTCATTCCTTTTCCTTCAAATTTTATAGATATATTATATATAAAAATTTTTTATATTTCAATATAAATAATAAAAAATTCAAGTCATTTCGAAAAAACTTTTTTGCAAAAATTTGTTCTTTTTTATTGATTTACTGTAAATAATATGTTATACTATCCAACATAGGAAATGAGAATAAGCAGATGTGGTTTTGCCACCAATTTTTACGAAGTATCGTAGGAGAGCATTCCTGTGGAAAAGAAAAAATAAGGTTTGACATATAAAAAACCTCCAAATATACTTTAGGTGTAACAAATCTA
>CANQVM010000047.1 GCA_947627265.1 uncultured Clostridia bacterium
GAAAACTGCTTATCAGTATTAGCATTTGGAAAAGCCAAAGAGATAGAAGAAATACTACAAGTATTAGAAGAACATAAAATAAGTAAAGAAACAATAGAAAACTGCTTATCAGTATTAACCTATGGAAAAGCCCAAAAAATAGAAGAAATACTGAAACTATTAGAAGAGTATGAAATAAGTAAAGAAACAATAGAAAACTGCTTATCAGTATTAGCAAGAGGAAAAGTAAAAGAAATAGAAGAGAAATTAAAAATATTAGAAAAAAACTCAATAAATAAGGAAGTAATAGAAACACAATTATATATGTTATTATTAGGAACAACAACTAAAGAATTAATACAAGTATTTGATGATGAAGAAATTCCAAAAGAAAAAAATAAGCAATTAAGAAATGTAAAAAAATATTTAATACTAAAACAAATGTATAATAGATTTTATACAAAAGAGGAAATAGAAGAAATTTGTACTAAAAAACATATAGATATAGAAGATTTTATAAGAGAAATAGTATGTTATCCACATTATGAGTTTACTCAAATGTATACAAATCATTTAATGAATACAGGAATATTATATATAGGTGGTTCAACACAAATAGATAATAATTATTTAGAAGAACACGAAAAAGAATTAATTGAATTATCAAAAAAAGTGGCATTATCGTTTAGAAAAAAGACAGGATATTCAGATATACAAGAGCTTCAAAGTAGAGCATTGGAAGTTATAGTAACAAAATGTGGGAATTTAGTAAATAACTTAACATTATATCCCAATATATTAAAAGGATCAATGTTTACAAAAACAATAAAATATTTAATACCAATGATAACATCTCAACAAGATATTTCACTAACTACTGTGGATAAAGATGAAATATCAAAACAAAGAGATATTGGGATAAATGAGGAATATTATGAAGGAAACTTAGATGAAAAAATTGATACAGAGAAAGCAGGATTTAATAATGCAGAAACAGAGGTAATGGAATATATGGTAAAATTAACAGAAGAAGGAGAAATAAATGCTATATATGAAAAAATAGCTAAAATAATAGGAATAGATGAAGAGGAAGTAATAGATATTGTGCAAAATATAAGGCAAAAGATGATACAAAAAGGAATAGTAAAAATGAAAGAAACAGGTGGATATGAATTTAATGACTAAAACAAGGAGGAGATAAGTTGGAAAAGTTGGTATTAGTAGATGGAAATAGCATAATGAATAGAGCTTTTTATGGTATTATGGGAAGCAAAATGTTAACAACAAAAGATGGAAAGTATACAAATGCAGTATATGGATTTTTATCAATACTTTTTAAATTATTAGAAGAAGTTAACCCACAATATTTAGTAGTAGCATTTGATTTAAAAGCACCAACAGCAAGGCACAAATTATATGAAGGATATAAAGCAAATCGTAAAGGAATGCCAGATGAATTAGCAGAGCAGATGCCAATTATAAAAGAAATCTTAAGAGCAATGAACATAGATATAGTTGAAATGGAAGGTTATGAAGCAGATGATGTACTTCGGAACCTTATCTCGATATGGAGAAAAACAAGGATTAGAAGTAACAATTTTATCAGGAGATAGAGACACATTTCAGTTAGCTACTGATAAGGTAACTATTAGAATTCCACATACAAAAGGAGGAAAAACCGAAACAGATGAATATAACAAACAGAAAATAAAAGAAACATATGGAATAGAGCCAAAACAATTAATAGATGTAAAAGGATTACAAGGAGATACTTCTGATAATATTCCAGGTGTTCCAGGAGTGGGAGAAAAAACAGCTTTAACACTAATCCAAAAATATGAATCAATAGAAAATCTATATGAAAAGATAGAAAAAGGAGAAGATGATTTAAAAGGAAAACAAAGAGAAAAAATAATTGAAAATGAAGAACTTGCATTTTTATCAAAAAAATTAGGAACAATAAACTTAAATGTGCCAATACAAGATACTTTAGAAAATTTTAGAGTAGAAGAATGGGACAAGCCCAAAGTGTTAGAAATTTTTAAAAGATTAAATTTTAATAGATATATTGATAGATTTTCTTTAAAAGAAGAGCAAAGAGATTTAGAAGAAAAACAAAAGGAAGAAAAAGAATTTTATAAAAAAATAAATATACCAATAAAAGAAATAATAGAATATATTAAAGAAAAAAAAGAAATGACTTTTTTTATTTCTACAATACCAGATGAAAAACCAGAGAAAATTATAAAAGAAAAAATAAGTGGAATAAGCATTTATAATAAAGAAGATAATCAAGCAACTTATTTTGAAATAAATAATAACATAAAAGAATTTAAAGAAATATTTGAAAACAAAGAAATAAAAAAGATAGGAATTGAATTAGGTAAAATATATATTTTATTAGCTCAAGAAGGAATTTATTTAAAAGGAATTGATTATGACATAGGAATTGCAAGTTATATACTAAATCCAACAAATAATAAATTAGATATTAATAGTTTAATAATGAATTATTTGGAAATTGATATAAATGAGGTAATAAAAGAGAATAATCTAAATGGACAACAAATGAATTTGTTTGAAACAATTGAAAATAATAAATTAGATTTAGATAAAGAAAAATATTTATTATATTCTTATTCAATTTCGAAAATAAAAGAAATAACTAAAAAAAAGCTAGAGGAAATAAATTGTTTAGAATTGTTTTATAACATTGATATGCCTACTGTTGAAGTTTTATCAGATATGCAATTAAATGGAATGTATGTAGATGAAGAAGAATTAAATAAATTTGGAGAAGAACTTACAAGTAAATTACAAGATATAACGAAAATTATATATGAAATGGCTGGAGAAGAATTTAATATTAATTCTACTAAACAATTAGGGGAAGTTTTATTTGAAAAAATGAAATTACCTGTAATTAAAAAAACAAAAAATGGTTATTCAACAGATGTAGATGTGTTAGAAAAACTAAAAGGAGAAGATCCTATAATAGAACAAATTTTAGAGTATAGACAATTAATGAAATTAAATTCAACATATGTAGAAGGATTAAAGCCATATATAAATCCAAGAACCAAAAGAATTCATTCCTTTTTCCACCAAACAATAACTGCAACAGGAAGAATTAGTTCAACAGAGCCAAATCTACAAAATATACCAACAAGATTTGAATTAGGAAAAAGAGTAAGAAAAGTTTTTAAACCTGAAAAAGGGAAAATATATATTGATAGTGATTATTCTCAAATAGAACTAAGAGTATTAGCTTCAATATCTGAAGATAAACATATGATAGAAGCTTTTAATAAAGGAGAAGATATACACAAACAAGCTGCATCAAAAGTATTTAAAACACCAATTGATGAAGTAACCAAAGAGCAAAGAAGTAATGCAAAAGCGGTAAATTTTGGGATTGTATATGGAATTAGTGATTTTGGTTTAGGGGAACAACTAGGAATTAGTAGAAAAAAAGCCAAACAATATATTGAAGAATATTTAGAGCAATATTCAGGTATTAAACAATTTATGACAGATATAACAGAACAAGCAAAAGAACAGGGATATGTGGAAACATTATTTAATAGAAGAAGATATATACCAGAATTAAAATCTAATAATTATATGGTAAGACAATTTGGAGCAAGAGCTGCTATGAATACACCAATACAAGGAACAGCGGCTGATATAATGAAAATTGCAATGATAAAGGTATATCAAGAAATAGAAAAAAGAAAATTAAAATCAAAAATTATATTACAAGTACATGATGAAATGTTAATAGAAGCACCAATTGAAGAAAAAGAAGAAATAGAAAAAATTTTAAAAAATAATATGGAAACAGCAATTGAATTAAAGGTACCATTAATTGCAGAAATCTCCAATGCAACAAATTGGTATGAATGTAAATGATTAAAAAATGTTAAGCATTAGAAAAAAGACAAAGGAGAGAAAAAGGTTGAAAAACAAAAAATTACTAAATTTAATTGTAATTATTATAATTGCCGTTTTTCTTGTGTTTTTTAAAGAAAGAATACAAAAAATTATTTATCCAAAAGAATATAAAGAAATAGTTTCTATATATTCTAGAAAATATCAAGTAGAAGAAAATTTAATATATGCAGTAATAAAAGCAGAAAGCAATTTTGACAATAATGCAGTTTCAAATAGAAATGCACTTGGATTAATGCAAATTATGGAAAATACAGCAAAAGATATTGCTAAACAATGTAATTTAGAAATAAATAGTACTAATGCAAAACAACAAATTATAAATATAGAAAATAATATAAATATAGGAACAAAGTATTTATCAATATTGATAAACAGATATGATAATATTGAACTTGCACTTGCAGCATATAATGCAGGTATTGGAAGAATAGAGGAATGGATAGAAGATGGTATTATTAAAGAAGATGGAAGTAATATTGAAAATATACCATATAAAGAAACAAATAATTATGTAAGAAAAATATTAAGAAATTACAATATTTATCAAAAACTATATCAAAAAGATTAAATGTAAAACTGGACAAATAAAAAAAAATCGAATAAAATAAAACACATAAATATAAAAAGAAGGAGTATACAAAATGATAGTAGAACAAATAATATTTACATTAATTTCATTTGCAATATTTATATATATGTTTTTTATAATGATTAAAAACAATGATACAAGTTATACAATTATACTAGTATTAGAGGCAATTGGAATTACATTAAATTTTACAGAAGTATTATTTAATATAAAATTAAATATCTTATTTGTTATTATAAAATATGTATTTGCAATTATAATACCAATTGGTGTAATGATTATAGAAAAAAGAAATATGAAATTATTTGAAATATTAAATATTACAAAAGCAAAAATATATATTATGTTAGGAGATACTAAAAGAGCAAAAAAAGCATTGCTATATATACTAGATAAAAATCCAAATAATTACAATGCACATAGATTATTAGCAGAAATTTATGAAAAAGAAGGTGGAATGAGAAAAGCCATTGATGAATATGTACAGGCAATTGATTTAAATAAACAAGATTATGATTCTTATTATAAAGTGGCAAATTTATTAAATCAATTAAATAAAAAAAATGAAGCATCGGAAATGTTATTTAATTTATTAAATAAACGACCACAAATGTATGAAGCGACTATACTTTTAGGAGAAATATTATTAGAGAATGAAATGTATAAAGAAGCAGCAAATATTTATCAGAATGCATTAAAATATAATCCAGAAAGTTTTGATTTAAATTATAATTTAGGAATTGCATATACAATGTTAAATGATTTTCAAAGTGCAAAAATGTTCTATGAAAAGTCAGCTGAAATTAATAGTTTAGTTTATAACACAAAATATTCTTTAGCAGAAATTGCTTTAATATATAAAGACTTAGAAGAAGCTAAACAAAGATTTTTAGAAGCAATTGAAGATGATGAATTATCAGCAGATTGTTATTATGAGTTGTCAAAAATATATTTAATAAAAGGAGATAAAGATACTGCATTAAAATATATTAATATAGCAATTGATATAGATAGTAAAAAAATAGTAGAAAAAATAAAAAAAGATGACATTTTTATACCAATAATGGCAAAAATTTCAATACCATTTAATTTAGAAAATGGGCAAGAAAATAGTAAAAAAAGGTTAAAAGAAAAAGAAGTAAAATCAAAAATACATTTAGAAGAAATGGCAGCAATTGCAAGAAATTTAAGCTATCAAGATATAAAATTATTAAAGAAAGATATTGAAGGCAAGCAAATAAAAACGAATCAACAGGAAAGATATCAAAAAGAAATACAAGATTAAAATTTAAATACTCATAAAATTCTAAATAAACAATATAAATAACTAAGAGGAGGGGTTTTATGAGTGAAAATTTTGCAATTATAGGTGGAGATTTAAGAATTGTAAAATTAGCTAAAATATTAGCTAAAGAAGGAAAAAAAGTGTATACATATGGGCTAGACAAATCTGAAGAATTAAAAAATAATGCTAATATTATATTTTGCAGTTCAGTAAATGATGCAATTTCTAAAGAAATTAAAGCAGTAATTGGTCCTACGCCATTTTCAAGTAATGGTATTAATATTAATACGCCATTTGGAAGTAAAGAAATTACAATAAAAGAGTTATTACAAAATTTACAAAACAAAATATTAATAGCTGGTAGTATTTCAAAAGATAATTACAATATGGAAAATCAAGGTAGTATCAAAATAATAGATATAATGCAACAAGAAGAATTATCAGTATTAAATGCAATTGCAACAGCAGAAGGAGCAATTGAAATTGCAATAGCCAATACTAATAAGAATATACAAAATAGTAATATTTTAATATTAGGATTTGGAAGAATAGGAAAAGTACTAGCAAAAAAATTAGAAGCATTATCTGCAAATGTTACATGTAGTGCAAGAAAAGATACAGATTTAGCATGGATTAAAGCATATGGATATAATGTGGAAGATACTAATTTATTAGGAGAAAATTTATCAAAATTTGATATAATAATAAATACCATTCCACATTTAATTTTAAATGAAAAAAGAATAAAATTTATAAAAGATGAATGTTTACTAATTGATTTAGCATCAGCTCCAGGCGGAATTGATGCAAACATAGCAAAAAAAAGAAATTTGAAATTAATATGGGCATTAGCACTACCACGGAAAAATATCACCAGTAACAACAGCAGAATTTATTAAAGATACAATTTATAATAGATTAAGAAAAATAGATAATAATACATAGAAAGGAAAAAAATTATGATAGCAGAATTAATAAAAGCTATTTTATTTGGAATAGTAGAGGGAATCACAGAATGGCTTCCAATTAGTAGTACAGGACACTTGATATTAGTAGAGCAATTTGTAAAACTAAATCAAGTATCATCTGAATTTTGGAATATGTTTCAAGTAGTTATACAATTTGGAGCAATTTTAGCAGTTGTTGTGCTATATTTCAAAAAAATATGGCCATTTACTAATAAAAAAGAGGAGGCAATTAGCAAAACAGGAATATTATCACATTTAAATAAAGAAACAATAAATTTATGGGGAAAAATTTTAGTAGGTTGTATACCTGCGGCAATAATAGGATTATTATTTGATGATGTTTTTGAACAATTATTCTATAATCCATTTTGTATAGCTATTGCTTTAATTGCTTTTGGTATAGCATTTATTGTTATAGAAAATTGGAAAGAAGATAAAAAAAGTAAAAAAGAATTAAATTCACAAATTACATATAAAGATGCATTAATAATAGGAGTTTTCCAGCTATTAGCTGCTATATTTCCAGGAACATCACGTTCAGGAGCAACTATAATAGGTGGACTACTAATAGGTCTATCAAGACCAAATGCAGCAGAATATACTTTTTATTTAGCCATACCAACTATGTTGGGAGCTAGCTTATTAAAATTAGTTAAATTTGGCTTAAGTTTTACAAATATAGAATTAGCTGTTTTATTAATAGGAATGATAGTATCTTTTATAGTATCTATAATGATTATAAAATTTTTAATGGATTATATTAAAAAACATAACTTTAAAATATTTGGATATTATAGAATTATTTTAGGAATTTTAGTATTGGGTTACTTCCTATTTGTATAAAAATAAATGTTTTAAATATTATATGCCAGGTAATATTATATTTTAAATAAATATTACCTGGCAATTATATTAATATTAAACAGTTACCTAATAACCATCTTTTTTATCTTTTCTATCAGAAGAATTATTAGATGCAGAACACATTTTTTCATATTCTTTGCACTTTATTTTGTAATCCATTTGCATACATAAATATTTATAATAACAATAAGCCTGTTCATATTGCATCATTGGATTAAACATTGGATCTTTGCATAAATCGTTCATATCCATCCCCATATTGGGAGAAGACATTCCGTAATCCATAAATGGGGGCATATAATTATTATTAAAATCTTTTTCCATAAAATCATCTCCTATAAATCAAAATTAAAAAATGGAAATATGTTAATAAAAATATATGTATAAAAAGAAGCAAATATTCCATGAAGCAACTTTCCATATATATAAGGTTTTATAGATAAATCTGTTTTAGAAGTAATACTTAAAACTTGTAATAATATAGAAATTCCACCAAATCCTAACAAAAAGGCAGAAAATATAATATTAATAGAAAGCTTTTTACAAGCAATGTTAGATATGGAATTTATGCCATTTGTAATTTCTAAAAAACCACTAATTAAAGGCATAGCAAAAGAGCCATCAATATGAAAAAAATCAAAAACTGGAGTAATAGAAATTGCAATGATATTTAAAACTCCGCTAGATTTTAAAATAGATATAATACTTGAGAAAATAACAATAAATCCACCAATTAATAAAATGGTAGATATACTATTAGTAATGCTTTCAGCTAGAACTTCTCCTAAATTTGAAAAGCTAACTTGTTTGTTTTGCGTTACATTAAAGTCTTTATTTTTATTATCATAAAATGAGTTTTTATTTCTCTTCCAAAACCTAAAAATAATTCCAACTGTTATACAGGCAAGTATATGGGTAATAAACAGTAAAATTCCAATGGTAGTATTTTTAAATATTAATATACCAACAGTTCCAATAATAAAAAGAGGCCCAGAATTATTAGTAAAACTAAGCAATCTTTCACATTCTTCTTTACTACAAATATTATTTTTTCTAAAATTACAAGCAATTTTAGCGCCTACAGGGTAACCACTAATAATACCCATTATAAAAGCAAAAGCACCTTCACCTCTAATATTAAAAATAGGTTTCATATAATTATTTAAAAGTATACCAAGTTGTGAAACAATATTTGTATGCATTAACAATTCAGTTGCTACAAAAAAAGGAAAAAGAGAAGGTACTACAGAATTTGCCCATAAAGATAATCCAGATTTTACAGCAGGAAGATTATTTTGAGAAAAAAATAATAAGCAAAAAGTAAATCCAATAAAAAGAATAGGGAAAAAATTTCTTTTTACTTTTAGTACATAAAAATTATTTTTTAAAATCATTTTATACCTCCTATAGTTCTTGTTTAATCTTATGCAATTACACCTAGAATATGTAAAGTAGTGGAAGTTTTTATAAATTACTTGACAAAACTAAAATAATAGTATAGAATAATAGTATAAAATAAAAATGTAAGAAAAAGGTATAAAAATGCAAAAGAAGATACAAGCTAAAACTCTTGCTACTCTAGAGAGAGAGAGAGAGAGAGAGAGAGAGAGAGAGCTATAATTTAAAAAAAGAAATAATAGA
>CANQVM010000048.1 GCA_947627265.1 uncultured Clostridia bacterium
TCATAATATAAAATCAATATGATTCGACACATAAAGAAATTATAAAATGAAGGGAGTTTTGGATTATGAATAGTATATTTACAAAGAAAAACAAAAATGAAAATAATACTATTGATAATATAGCAAGTTTATCACATACAAAGTGGAATTGCAAATATCATATAGTATTTACACCCAAATACAGGAGAAAAATTTTTTATGGACAGAAAAGGATGGAAATAGGGAAAATATTGAGAGATATTTCAGATTGGCAGGAAGTGAAAATTATAGAGGCGGAAGTTTGCCCAGATCATGTGCATATGTTTGTATCAATACCACCAAAGTTATCAGTATCAAAATTTATGGGAATACTTAAGGGCAAAAGCAGCCTCATAATTTTCCAGAGGTGGTCAAATTTGAAATACAAATTTGGCCAACGAAGTTTTTGGTGCCGTGGCTACTATGTAGACACGGTAGGTAAAAATGAAAAGAAAATAGCTGAATATGTGAGAAATCAATTACAAGAAGATATGATGTATGATCAAATAAGTATAAAAGAATATAAAGACCCGTTTAACGGGTAACGAGAAACGCATGTGTCGGATTAGCTATGAGCCTTAAGGCTCTGCTTGTAATATAGCCTTTTAGGCGTTATGAGTAAAATACCTCCGGCTTAGCCGGAGGATATTTATTTGTAGCTCTCTACGCAGTGGTCTGCACATAAAAAATACATAATATTAAATTATTTATATATTTTCTATAATTTCCATCATATACTCCTATTAATCTATAATTTTAATTATTAAAGTTTTATCTCTAAACATTATACATTTTATAATAAATTATTACAATATAATTTAATACAACAAGTTGTAAACATTATCAAAATATTGCATAAATAATCAGAATATTTTCAATTAATTTATAAATATAAAAGAAGTAGAATTATAAATATTTCAACTCTACTTCTCTTTAATTTACTATTGCATAAAATAGCATAAACATTTATACCCATTGCTATTCTCATAAAATTTTACATCAATGCCTGATTTTAAGAAAATTTTTCTAATGATTTCTTTAGAATTTATACTTGTAGAAGTAGTAAATACAAAATCATTAAAATACAATTTCGTAGTATTATCAGTGAACCTGATGTAAAACCAGCAACTGCTGAGTTCATCAAAATGAGATATAAGCTCAGGAATAATGTCTTCTTGTAAAAAGTTCTTTACAAGTTGCTCAAAGGGGCTGATTTTATTACTATTTGTCATTGCTATCCCTCCACATTTATTAATACATTTGGCTAACGATTATTCATATTTTAACATTTTTAAATACAAAAAATCAAGTAAATATAGCATAAAAATCTTTCTATTCATCTTCTAAAGTTTCATCATATTCAAATTCATATGTTTCATCAGGTTCTATTGTTTCTTCTACTTTTTTTACTTCTTTTTTTATCTTATTTTTTACCTGCCCTTTGTTTTCTTCTTTTTGCTTTGATTCTTGTTTTTTTTGCATTTCTTTTAAAATCTTTTCTGTTTCTTCTTTTTTATTTTGCATATGTTTATTCATCATATCATTTGTTTTTTCAATTAAATCCGGTATATAATCTAGTAATTTATCTAATGAAGATGTATGGTTAACTGGCATTAATTTTACGCTATTTGATTGAATAACTAAAAATGCAATTGGATTTATTGTTACTCCTGCTCCAGAACCTCCTCCAAATGGTAAACGATATTGAATTTCTTCTTGTTTATCTTTTTTTGTATATTCATCTATTGTTTCTCCTTTAAATTCACTACCTCCTGCAGCAAATCCAAATGAAACTTTTGAAATTGGTATAATTACAATATTATTTGAAGTTTCAATTGGTTCTCCAACTATTGTATTTACATCAATCATATCTTGTATACTATTCATAGCTGTAGTCATAAGACCTTCTATTGGATGTTCGCTCATTTTTTCTCACTCCTTCTTTTTTGGTTAAGATATATATTATATTTATAATATGTATCATTTTTATTTCAAATATACCTGATATTAGAATATTAATTAGATTTTGACTATTATAAATAGGTATAATTTTATACTTTTGTTTATTGTCTTTTTTCATTTTCTTACTAAAAATATAAGAAAGTATCGTGCTTGTAAATACAACCAAAAATGATGTTAAATTTGTATTTTCAGTTCCTATTTTTATTCTTAAATGTATTTTATTTATTTCAGTTTTTAGATTTTTTATAGCATTTAATATATTTTTATCAAAATTATTCTTGTCTCTTATTACTTTTTTATTGATATTTTTTATTTTTTCATTTATGTTTATTTTTTCAAGTTTAGCTTTTGTTACATTTATTTTTAAAATAGGAATTTTATTAAATATACATAATTTTATTGTAATTTTATAGTTTTTATTTGTACGAATAGATTTTATCGAAGAAAATCTAAAATTATAAATTTCAACTCTTATTTTTGTAAAAAATATTAATATACTCAAAATTAATAAAAATAATATAGAAAAAAAAAGAAAAAACAATATAATTGCCCCCTTAGGTAATTTATTATTAGTTTTTCCTATCATCTCTTTTTTAATCATTTTTTATTTAAATTTTTATTTGGTATTTTAATGTTTTTATTCTAATATTTTTTTAATATTTTTTCTTTAATCTTTTTATTTGATATTTATTTAGTTACTTATTTTTTAGTATTTGCTACTTTTTTGCTCTTTCTACTGTTATATCACCAAATAATTCTTCTTGAATTGTTTCTACTTTACTTCTTCTAGATAGTTCTAATAACCCCGAAAAAGCAGTAACAACCTCTTGTTTATTATGTTTTTTTATTGAAAACAATTTATTAAATACAAATCTTTTGCTTTTTACTAACACTTTAAACATATCTTTAACTTTACTTGCTACAGTATAATTATCTGAAATTGCTATTTTTTCAATATTTTTTGCATTCAAATTAATTTTTTGCTTATTTCTTTCTACCAAATTGCTATATATATTTGGTATTATTGTATCGTTATAAGCTTTTTCAATTTTTTGTTTTGGAAGTTGTATTTCTTCTGGTATTTTAAAATATCTATTAGCATATATATTATAGTTTTCTTTTAGAACTTTACTAATCTCCTTAAATTTTTTATATTCTATAATTCTTCTTATTAATTCATCTTCTGTTATTTCTTCCTCTTCTTCATCTTGCTTTGGTAAAAGATTTTTTGACTTTAAATATAGTAATGTTGATGCCATAACTAAAAATTCGCTTGCTATTTCTAAATTAAGTTTTTCTTGTTCTTTAATATATTCTATATATTGATCTGTTATTTCACTTAAATTTATATCATATATGTTCATTTTATTTTTATCAATTAAGTGGCATAGCAAATCTAGCGGACCTTCAAAATTTTCAATTTTAATTGCATATTTTTTTGTTTCTAATGTTAATATTGCCATTTGTTCTCCTTCTTTTATTATTCTTCTTATTGTTCTTCCAGTGCTTTTAGTATGTTTTCTAATTTATATCCTTTTTTTATTAGATATTGTTTTATTTCTTCTTGCTCCATAGAACTAGATTTTTTATATATTATATTGCTTGCAGATTTTATTTCATATTCTTCTAGTTTTTGTGTATTTTCATAAATATAATCTTCAATATCATTTCCTTTTAATCCTTTTGATATTAGTTTATATTTGATTTCTCTAATTGATAAGTTTTTTAAGGATATAAAGTTGTTTACTGACTTTTCGATATATTCTTTATCATCAATATATTTTGCTTCTTTTAAATAGTCTATTATATCTTTTAATAAATCATCTTCTATTGTATTTTCAAATTTAGTTAATATTTCTTTTTCCGTTCTTTTTTTATATAATATATACTTTAGTATTTTAGTTTTTTCTTTATCAAACTCTTCTAATGTGTACATTTTTACCTTCTTTTTTTGTTATTTTACTATAACTATTTGTAAATAGCAAGTAATTTATTTTGAAAATTTCATTGTATTTTAAATATTGGTTACCATCCATAGTCTGTAATATAATTTGAAAATAATTAGTTTTAAAATAACCGCGTAAGCGATCAAACGAGCCAATTAAGGCGAGTGCGATTGGAGCAAATTACAGATAAAAAACTATTTTGTAATTTGCGACACCAAGGTTATGAAAAAACTAATTATTTTCAAATTTTTAAAAAATAGCTTTGATTAGTAACCAATTTTTGTTACAATTCACAGCTTATAAATTAAAAAATTCATAAATAAATATATTATAATAGTTAATTTAAATGTGAATTGTAACAATATTGCATATAAGGCTAAGTAAATAATATATTTTTATATATCATATACTTAGCCAATATTTTATTTATTATTCATCATCAGTAATTATGTTTTCTTCTCCTAAACTTCTTTCAAAAGCTTTTTCAAAATTATCTCTTACTCGTTGTTCTACTTCTTCTAGTATTTTTGGATTTTCTTTTAAATATTTTTTTACATTTTCTCTTCCTTGTCCAATTCTTTCTCCATTATAGCTAAACCATGATCCTGATTTTTCTATAATATCTAAGTTGACTGCCATATCTAGTACATTTCCTTCTTTTGAGATACCTTGTCCATACATAACATCAAATTCTGCTTCTCTAAAAGGTGGTGCTACTTTATTTTTTATAACTTTTACACGTACTCTATTTCCTTGGACTTCTCCATCTTGTTTAATATTTTCAATTTTTCTAATATCCATTCTAACAGATGCATAGAATTTTAATGCTCTACCTCCTGTTGTTGTTTCAGGATTACCAAACATTACTCCTATTTTTTCTCTTAATTGGTTAATAAAAATTAGAACTGTTTTTGATTTATTTATTGCTCCTGCTAATTTTCTAAGTGCTTGTGACATTAATCTAGCTTGTAACCCCATATGAGAATCTCCCATATCTCCATCTATTTCTGCTTTTGGAACTAGTGCAGCAACAGAATCTACAACTATTACATCTAAAGCGCCACTTCTAACTAAACTTTCTGTAATTTCTAAAGCTTGCTCTCCTGTATCTGGTTGTGAAACTATTAAATTATCAATATCTACTCCTAATTTTTTTGCATATACTGGATCTAAAGCATGTTCTGCATCAATAAATGCTGCTTCTCCATCCATTTTTTGTGCTTCTGCTATTATATGTAATGCTAATGTAGTTTTACCTGAAGATTCTGGTCCAAATACCTCAATAATTCTACCTCTTGGTACTCCACCAATTCCTAATGCAATATCTAACCCTAAAGCTCCTGTTGGTATTGCTTCTATTTCCATTGCTTTAAATTCTCCGAAGCTTCATAACAGAACCTTTTCCAAATTGTTTTTCTATTTGACTCATTGCAACTTCTAAAGCTTTCTTTTTTTCTGTATTTTCTCCCATGAATTTTCCTCCTTAAATTTATTGAACTTTTGTTTGATATTTTTATTATATACCAAATTTTTGTTTTGTCAATACTTTTTTTAATTTTTATTTATACCAACTTTCTATACCATAAAATTGGTAAAACCAGTTTGGAGTAATATCTCCAACTAGTGAAGAACTATAAGCAACTGTATATTTATTATTATATAAACTTATATATGGTATATCACTTTTATAAATTTCAAATAGTCTTTTATATTTTTCTTTTAAAATATTTTCATCTGTTGTATTTTTAACTTCACTCATAATATTGTTAATTTCTTCATTAGTATAATTTGCCAAATTATTTTCTCCAAAGAAAGTATATAAATTTGGACTAGGTGACAATGTTACATTGCAAAGTGCTATATCATAGTTTTTTGTAGCTATCATTGTACTGTATTGATTGTCTGCAGCCTGAACTATGTTAATTAAAATTCCTTGACTATCTAGTTGTTGTTTAATATTTTGGGCAACAGAAACTTTTGATGCATCACTTGCTTTTACCAGTAGATTTAATGATAGTCTTTTTGTTATATAATTTTCTGTTTTTTGCCATCCACCATTTCTATTTATCCATCCATTATCTTTTAATATTTGTTTAGCCTGTTCAGTATTATAGCCACTACTTGCATCTTGTTCTTCATATAGCCAATTTCCATAATCTAATGGAAAACTACTTGTAAAATATTTATTGTTAAAAATACTAGATGTTATATTATTTTTATCAAGTGAGAAAGAAATAGCTTTTCTTACCTCTGATCTTGATAAAAATTCATTTGCTATATTTAACGCTAAAAAAGTATGATCCCTTCCCTTCATTTCTTTCGTGCTATAACCAATTGTTCCTATATATTCTTGTAGGTTATCATTTGCTGTAGAAATTAAATCAATATTTCCTATTTTAAAACTATTATACAATTCACCTATAGATGAATATAAATTTATTGTTATTTTTTCTAATGTAAATTTCTTTTCTTTATTCCACCAATTTGCATTTTTCTCTAATACAATATATGATGGCTGAACTGCTGATATTTTAAATTTACCAGTTCCAATAGGAGAACTATTTTTAGTTGTATTTACAAAATCTTCTCCTTCATAATAGTCTTTTGACAAAATAGGAAATGTTAAATTATATTCAAAAAAAGGAACTTCTTTTGATAAATTTATTTTAATGGTATAATCATCTATAATATCAATTCCTACAACATCTTTTACATTAGAAGAATAAATAGTTCCGTGTATCTTTAAGTCTGTCAATTGTAAATTTTACATCTTCTGCTGTAAAGCTCTGACCACTTGTCCATCTAACATTTTCTCGTAATTTTATTAAATATGAATTATCACTTTGTTTTGCCCATTCTTTTGCTAAACAGGCCTCTATTTTATAATTAGATGTTAAATTTACTAATGGTTCATATATTAGTTTAGATATGTCTTGAACATTTTTATTATTGCTAAGAATTGGGTTCATTGTATCTAAACTAGCAATTCCTAATTTAATTTCGTTTATTTTACTAATCTGATTAGCTGTATTTAATTCTTCTTGCTTTTTATTTTCTTCATCTTTTTTTATTTTATATATAGCAAAAATTAAAAGGATAATAATAAATATTACAAATACATATTTAATCCAATTTGATTTCATATTTCACCTCTATACTTTGCTATCATACCTTATATTAGGTAAAATTTCAAGCCTTTATAAATTATTTTTTATAAATATATTAATCTTTTTAACTATTTGCAGCTCTAAATTCTAATGTCTATAAAAATATAATTTTTCTATACAACAAAACAGACCGCAAATGCAGTCTGTAACTTTATTTTATCTGTTCTTAAGTTCTTGACTCTACAATAAGTTTAATACCAGTTCTATCCTCACCTTCAACTTCTACCTCTGCAAATGCTGGTATACAAACTAAGTCTACTCCTGCTGGTGCTACAAATCCTCTTGCTATTGCTACAGCTTTTACAGCTTGATTTAATGCTCCTGCTCCAATTGCTTGCATTTCTGCTTTGTTTGATTCTTTTACCAATCCAGCAATTGCTCCTGCCACTGAATTTGGATTTGATTTTGATGAAATTTTTAAAATTTCCATTTTCTTTTGCCTCCTATAATTTTATTTTTGTTGCAACTTTTACAATTTTTATTTTACAATATTTGGAAATGATTGTAAAGTCTTTTTTGGAAATTTTTAGGAAATCTCATCGCGATAATGTTTATTTTTCGACAATTAGAAATCAAAGGTATTAAATCTCTAATGTTTTTCATATTTAATTTTACTAAATAATATTTACTTTTATAACATTATTCTTTTAATTTGCTCTACTTTATTTTTATTATTAATTTTGAAAACTACTCCATTTAGGATACATTCTCCTGTTGCAATTTTGTATTTTTCCGGCAATGTTGTTTCAAATCTTTTTATAGATGCCTCTATGTCCATTCCAATTACAGATTTTTTTGGTCCTGTCATTCCTATATCTGTTATATATGCTGTTCCATTTTCTAAAATTGTTTCATCTGCTGTTTGAACATGAGTATGTGTTCCATAAATAGCTGTTACTTTTCCATCTAAAAAATACCCTAATGCAATTTTTTCTGCAGTTGCCTCTGCATGAAAATCTACTATAATTATATCCACTGAATTTTGAACTTTCTCTACTATTTCTTTTGCTATAATAAATGGATTTTCTGAAAGTATATTCATATTTACTCTTCCAATTAAATTTATAACTGCTATTTTTTTATTTTTACAAGTATAAATATTATATCCCTTTCCAACTACTCCTTTAGGATAGTTTGCTGGCCTGATTAATTTTGGATGTTCAATAAATTTAAAAATGTCTTTTTTTCCCCATGTATGATTTCCCATAGTAATAGCATCTACCTTTGCATTGATAATTTCGTTAAAATTGTTTTCAGTTATACCCATTCCTTCTGCTGAATTTTCTCCATTTACTATTATAAAATCTATGTTTTCTTGATTAATTAAAGTTGGTAATTCATTTTTTAGTTTTTTAATACCTGTAGATCCGAATTATGTCTCCTACTACTAATATATTCATAACCAATTCCTCTTTTCTATTTTTTTATTTATCATACTATATATTTTATATTTTATCAATCTATATTTTTATTAGCATAAATAATATGTGGGAAAAATGAAATAAAAAAATAGACAAAAGAAGCACCAACTGGTATGATGTTT
>CANQVM010000049.1 GCA_947627265.1 uncultured Clostridia bacterium
CTTCTAATTTTGCAGCATATATGTCCGACACTCTTACTTCTATAGAATCTCCTCCATATTCTTCTTTTACTTTTAAACTATATTCTGTATCTTTTAATTTTTCTTTTAATTTTTCTTCATCTGGTACATCTTTAAAATATTTGCTTAATACATTTTTTAATTGCCCTATTGTAATTTCTTCACTTTCATTTTCTGCTTGATATCCTAGAATATCTGTTTGTGTCATTTCTTTTACATTTGCTATATTTGTTTTATCTTTCGCTTCATTTGCTTTTGTTAATATTCCATTTTCTCCTGTTAATGTTGCAATACTTACACCTGCTAAGATTAAAAGCACAATTATTGTTATCACTAATGCTATTAATGTTATTCCCTTATTTTTTTGCTTTAAGTTTTTTAGCTTATTTTTCATTTTTTAAATTCCTCCCTTAATTCTTTTGATATATTTAATCACTGTTTCTAACGTATCATATTTTTGGCTTGTAAATGCTTATATAAAAACATAAAAAGGCAAGACTAAAAACCTATTTTATATTACTTCTATATAGGTTAGTCTTGTCTTTTTCTATATTTTTTATTATTTTTACTAAATTATGGCTCTCTCTCTCTCTCTCTCTCTCTCTCTCTCTCTCTCTCTCTCTAGAGTAGCAAGAGTTACAGCTTGTATCTTCTTTTGCATTTTCATACCTTCTTTTTTACTTTCGTTTTTCCATTTTATTTTACACTATTGATTTATGTTTGACAAGTAGTTTTTATAAAATTTTAAAGTGTAATGCCGAACTTTGCAAAAAATTTACAGCAAAATTCGACATTTTATTTACATATCATCATCTTCATCTTGGCATCCGTTGCAACCATGGCAATTTCCTTGGCAACCTTTGTCATCATCACTTAAGTCTCCTGTCCAGTCAAGTTCAATTATATTTTTACATTCTGGACATTCTATTTCTGTTTTATTTTCATCAACATCTATTATAAATTCATAATTACAATATGGACACACTATTTCAAAGTCAAATCCATCTTCTGTATATATATCTTTTTCAATATTATCTATTACATTTTGCATTTTTGACATTTTTTCTTCGATTTGTTTTTGTGTCTTTTCTAATTTTTCAATTTCTTCTTTTTTGTAGTCCATTATATAGTCCATTTGATCTAACATTATATCAGTAAAAGAAGCAAATCTTTTTTTGATATATTCTAGGTCTTCTTTATTCTTTATATTTTTTTCAATGTCATCTAAAAAACTTTTATATTCGTTTTTTATATTTCCCATTTGTTAATCACCTTTCTTAAATTCTTTCCATGTATTCGCAAGTTCTGGTGTCTATTTTTAATATGTCTCCAATATTTACGAATAATGGAACTTGTATTTCTAAACCAGTTTCTAGTTTAGCAGGTTTTCCTGATGTTGTTGTTGTGTTTCCGCTAAATCCTGGTTCAGTGTATGTAACTTCTAATTCAACAAATATAGGTGGCTCTACTGCAAAAGTATTTCCTTTATATGATAAAATTGTTACTTCCATGTTTTCTTTTAAATATTTTAGGCAATCTCCTAATTGATCTTCGTTTAATGGAATTTGGTCATATGTTTCATTGTCCATGAAATAATATAGTCCTCCATCATTGTATAGGTATTGCATTGCTTTTTTCTCAATTTCTGCTGCTGGAAATTTATCTGATGGATTAAATGTTTTTTCTAATGTTGCTCCTGTTATTACATTTTTTAATTTTGTTCTTACAAATGCTGATCCTTTTCCTGGTTTTACGTGTTGAAATTCCACAACTCTATATACATTACCTTCCATTTCAAATGTTGTTCCATTTCTAAAGTCTCCTGCTGAATATACTGCTGCCATAATTATTTCTCCTTTCGAATTTTATTTTCTTATTTTTAATATTATATATTTTACTACATTTTTTAATAAAAATCAAGATTTTTGGCTTTCTATACACTAATTTTATTTTTGGTTATGAAATATTTATAATTTTTAATATATTATATTATAATATAATTTTTCTCAGATTTTGTTAAACTTATACAACCAAATTTTGTAACTTGTATTGTATCTTCAATTCTAACTCCGAATTTTCCTGGTATGTATATACCTGGTTCATCTGTTACAACCATATTTTCTTTTAATTGTACATCTGAATTATAACTAACATAAGGTGCTTCATGAATTTGCATTCCAACTCCATGTCCTAAACTATGAATTAAATCATATCCGTGTATTTTAAAATCATTTTCAACCATTTTTGTTAATAATCTTGTATTTGCACCATCTTTTACTTCTTGTATTGTTTGTATTTGATTTTTTAATACAAGGTCGTAAACTGGTTTTACTTCTTCTGGTACTTTTCCTACAAAAATTGTTCTTGTCATATCTGAACAATATCCATTTACTTTGCATCCCATATCAATAGTAATAATGTCATTATCTTGGACTTTTCTATTTGTAGGAGTTGCATGTGGTTTTGATGTATTTTCTCCTGATGCTACTATTGTTTCAAATGATAGCCCTTCTGTTCTTTTTTTATAATATTCTTCAATTTCATCTGCAATTTGTTTTTCTGTCATTCCTGGTTTGATATATGTTAATATATAACTAAAACAGTTATCTGTTATTTCACATGCTTTTTCTAAGTTGCTTATTTCTTCTTCATCTTTTATCATTCTTTGCTTCTCTATTATGTTTTCAGTTTCTACTAAATTATTGATTTTATATTTTCTTATTAATTCTTTGTATCCTGAATATGTTACATAGTGTTCTTCAAATCCAACATTTTCACAGAACATAAAGAAATTTTCGTAATCATCTTTTGAAACATCACTTATGTTATATACTATAATTTCATCATATAATGTTAGTGTACTATGTACTTGCTCTATGTATCTTCCATCTGTTATATAGATATTTTCTTTTCTTGTTAATAATAATACTCCTTCTGCTTCAATATTTGTTAAATATCTTATATTGATTGGATTGGATATAATTATACCTTGTAAATTTAAGCTTGACATTGTATTCCTTAGCCATTGTAGTTTAGAATTCATTACAATTCCCACCCTTCAAATTTTTAATCTTTTATTATCCCTTATACATTCCTAGGGTAAATATTTGCATTAGTATAGTTTTTATTTGTTCAAATGGAATATACATGCTAATAAATGTTGCTATTACAATAAATGGTCCAAATGGTATGTATTCATCTGATTTTTTTAGTTTTGATATTAATAATATAATGCTAAGTACTGCACCTATTAAAAATGATACTAGTGTTATAATAATTATGTTTGAAAGTCCAAAGAATAATCCTAATGCACCCATTAATTTTACATCACCAAATCCCATTGCTTCTTTGCCATAAAATAGTCCTCCTAATAATGTAATTATTAGGAAAATACCACATCCTGCTAACATTCCAAGTAACATATTGATTGTTATTGCAACATTAGATAGTCCATATATAAATGCAAACACAAATCCTACTTCAAATATAGTTAGGTTTAAACGATTTGGTATTATTTGTAATTTATAATCAATAACAAATACTGATAATAGCATTGGAGTTAATATCATAAATTTTAGTAAATCCAAATTTTCTATTATGGTTTTGTTAATTCCAAATTTATAAACTAATAGAAAGTAAATTACTGCTGTTATTATCATTAAAATATAATGTGGCTTAAAGTTCATTCTATATTCTGTTATAAAGTCTTTTGAAAATACTGGTTTATTTTCTGGAAGCCTTTTGTTTACCCAATTGGTAAACTCTCCTACAAGTAGACCTATTATTACTACTAATACATAATATGCAATATGTACATCATTTAAATACATTTTATTTTTTCTCCTTTGTTTGTTTATTTTTATAGTTCTTTTTAATTATATTTTCTAATGGTCTTTTCCATGCAGTATACCAATAATCTTTTTTATCAATTGGATCTACCAAAATTGTAAACATTTTACATCTATTTCCACCTATTATATCTGTAAAAATTTGGTCTCCTACTACTGCTATGTTTTCTGGATTCTCTTGTAATTTTTTTTGTACCTTTTTAAATCCATATTTAAATGGTTTTTTAGCTAAATGTTGATATGGTATTTTAAGTCTATTTGCTACCTTTTCTACTTTTTCTTTTTGATTTGTATTTGATAATAAATACATTTTTGTGCCTTGACCTCTTAATTCCTTTACCCATTTTTCAATACTTTCTTTAAGATTTTTATTATAGTCTATTAAAGTATTATCAATATCTAGTATTAAGGCTTTTATTTTATTTTTTTGTAAAAATTCTATTGTAATATCTTCTACTTTATTTAAGTACTGATTTGGGTAAATAAACATTGTTTCCTCCATTTTAAAAAATATCAACATTATATTATCAATTAGCAAAGCGTTTGTCAAGACTAAGGTTTTTAAGTTTTTTATTATATTAAATACTTACCTTAATAATAATTTTTGCTATTTTGTAAAAGTTAATAGTATATTTTACATATCTGCGTAAACAATCATGTAAAATATACTATTCTTTTACTTACAAAATCTATGTTTTCCAATTGTTACTGTTACTGGTCTAGACCAAATCCACTTATTTGTTGCAGTTGCTGGATTAAAATAATAAATTGCTCCATATGATGGATCCCACCCATTTATCGCATCTTGTGCAGCTTTTTTAGCAGTAGAATTTGGCGCTAAATTTATTTGTCCATCAGATACTGCATCAAATGCTCCTGATTGATAAATTACACCAGATATACTGTTTGGAAAAGAACTGCTTTTTACCCTATTCATTACAACTGAACCTACTGCTACTTGTCCAGTATAGGTTTCTCCCCTAGCTTCTCCATAAATTAACTTTGCCAATAAGTTTACATTGCTTGAGTTATTAGCTGTACCTGAAGAAGAACTTGATGAATAAATTCCCATAGCTTTTAAGGTTGCAGGACCTGCAATACCATCTTGTGTTAGTCCATTTTTTCTTTGAAAGTATTTTACTGCACTTACTGTTTGACTTCCATAAATTCCATCAATGTTGCCATTGTAGTATCCCCATCTTTTTAATTTTGTTTGTATTTGTATAACTTCATCACTTCTTGATCCATATTTTGATAATGCATCTACTTCATTGTTTTCAGATACAAATATAAATATAAAAGTTGAAATAAGAATAAATGTAATTATTAATGAAGTTATTATATTTTTTTTGTTTTTTAACATAAAATCACCCTAATAATAAAAATTTTCTTTTCTTATTTTTATCATTGAGGTGCTTTATTATACATTTTATGAGCAATAAAAACAAATAATACTTTCTAAACCAATTTGTAAATCAATTTTTCCATTTTTGTAATCATAATCTAATTTTCTTAATGCAACTAAAATTTCTTTTAGTTCTTTTTCTTGAAAATATTTTGATTGCATTTTATATTTATTTATTAAAAATGTTTGATTCGGTTTTAATCCTAAGCTTGTAGTTATATCTTTGTTATATTTTACTGATAGTTTTGTAAAATATAATTTTTTGAAATGATTGTAAAGTGTTATTAAAATTTTTTGTACTGGTTCTTTTTCATATATTAAATTTTTCAATACCTCTAATGCTTTTGTCGCTTCCTTTTTTCCTAAATTATCTGTTAAATCAAATATAACGCTTTCTATTTTTTTTGTTGTTAGTTTTTCAACATCTTCTTTAGTTATTTTCCCATTTTCTCCTGCATATTCAATTAATTTTCGTATTTCATTAATTAAATCTTGCATATTTGTTCCACAGTTTTCAATAAAGTATTTTAAAGTATGGTCATCTATTTGTACTTTATATCCATTGCATATTGATTTTATTCTTTTTTCTATTTGTATTGTTTTTTGGAAATCAAATTTGCATACAATTCCTATCTTGTCTATTATTTTATATAATTCTTGAGTATTATCTGCTTCTTCTTCTACAAAAACTAATATAATGCTGTTTTTTATAATTTCTTGGTTTTGTTCTATATAATTTGATAGTTTTTCTTTTATTTTTGATAATTCTAAATTTTTTCTTTTGCTTTCTTTTTTAAATAGCCCTGTGTTTCTTGCAATAATTAACTTTTTTTCATATCCAAAGGCTGGTGTTTCTATATCTTGTATTATTTCATTTATATTTGTTTCATCAATTGAAATAAAATTTATTCCCTTTATTGTATTTCCAAATAAAGTTTTTATCTTTTTTAATACAGTTTCTAGTAAAAATAATTCTTGCCCATATAAAAGATATAAACTTTCAAGCTTGCTATTTTTTAATTGTTGTTCTAAATTTTCAATTGATAACATCTTTTTCTCCTATATTTATTTTCCTTTTTATTTTTTTAATATTATTCTAAACGTTTCTGCAACACTCCAACCTTGTGCTATAGCTCCTTTAGGTAAATATGGCTGTTTAGAATCATATAATTCAGCAATACTTCCAATACAACCATTTTCATAAATTTCTTTTTTAAATGTTTTATTGGTTTTTTTAACAAATTTTTCTATTTTTTCTTCATTTTTTTTCTTTTGTCCTTTATTTTTTGTATCTTTTACAATATTTTTTAAAGCATTATAATATAAACCTAACAACCATGGCCATGTAATTCCTTGATGATAACTTGTGTCTCTTTTTTTGCTATCACCTTCATAGATTTCTACATAGTTTTCTTCCCCTTTGGCTAATGTTTTTAATCCATATGGATTTAATAGTTTTTTTTCTACTGTTTCTATTATATTTTTTGCTTTTTCTGAATTTGGTTTTATTATAGGATAACTTAAACTTAGTGCAAATAGTTGATTTGGTCTTATTTTACCATCACCTAATACATCATATAAACATTTTTTCTCTTCATTATAAAATTTTTTATTAAATGCTGTTTGACATTTTTTTGCTAATTTTTTATATTTAGTATAATTTACAGATTGATTAAATTTTTCACTTAATTTTTCCATTACTTTATTTGCATTATACCATAAACTATTTACTTCTACTGCTTTTCCATTACGAGGTGTTACTGCCACTCCATTGTATTTAGCATCCATCCATGTATTTTGAGTTTCTTGCGTTCCAGACACTATAAGTCCATCATCATCTAAATATATATTATTATTATCTACATCAATTCCATTTGAATAATTTTCTATAATTTCCTCTAATATTGTATAAAATTCTTCTTTAATAAATATATAGTCTCCGTGTATAGTCAATATATTTTTGTATTGCTTCAAATAGTAATAATGATGCATCTACACTATTATAGAGTGGTCTATTATCATATCCCGAATATCCATTAGGAACAAGTCCAAATTTTACATCTCTTACCATTGTTTTTAGAACTTCTTTTGCAATTTCAAATCTTTTTGTAACTAATAATAATCCTTCAAATGCAATTAAAGTGTCCCTTCCCCAATCTAAGAACCATGGATATCCTGCAATAATTGTATGTAATCTAAAGTTTGGCCTGAATACTATAAAATTATCAGTTGCTATTATATAATTTTTAATAAAATCCTCTTCATCTTTTTCTTTTTTAGTTTTTTTATCTTTTTTATTTTCTATTAATTGTGAATTTTTAATTATATCATCTAAACGTTTCTTTTCATTTTCAATTAATTTTATTGGGTTTATTTGTTCAATATTTTCTTCTAAAGAACATATAAATGATATTTCCTTTTCTTCTTTTGAATTTATATCGAATTCATATATACCTGGTACACTATGATTTTCTTGTGGATAAAATCCTCTTTTTTCTTCCTCTATATAGAACATATTTTTAAAAATATCATTTTCATGTTCTATGTATTTTCCAGATGATGCATACATATAAATTGGTGTTTGTGAATTTCCCTCTAGTACAATTTTTACTTTATTTTTATTAATATATTGTCTTAAATTGAAACTATCATTTGTATTTATTGTATGAAAGTCTCTAAAATTTACAATTGGAGCTATTGTAAATTTTGCATTATTATTTCCATTTTTTATTTTATAATATACACATACTGTATTTTTTCCATATTCCATACATATTTTTTTTGTAATTTGAATTGAACCTATTTTATATTTAAAAATAGGTATATATTCTTTATTAAATTCTTCTTGATATTCGTACCCTTTTGATATATAATTTTTTCCCAAGTTTGTATATAAATTATATTGTTTTCCATTTATTGTAATACTTTCATCTAATTTTGAAAGTATTAAAAACCTTCTTGCTGGCGGTGTTAGAGGAGCTATTAATAGTCCATGGTATTTTCTAGTATTTGCACCTATAATTGTAGAAGAACTATACCCCCCTATACCATTTGTAATAATCCATTC
>CANQVM010000050.1 GCA_947627265.1 uncultured Clostridia bacterium
TTTCTATGTAACTCTACTTTTACTACTTGCTCTGGATCATCCCATGCATCATGTCCTGTTTGTGTTACTGTTGTTTGACCATTTTCTATTACTATTGCTTGTGTTACCCATTTTCTTAATGCTAAGTCGAATTCTACTAATTGTACGTATTCTTTGTCTTGGTCATCTTCTCCCTCATTCCATTCTCCTGGTACTGAGTCATCATCTTCTACATCTCTTCCATCTTCATCACTATCATCTGATATCTGAGCTGAGTTTATTATTATTCTATCAGAAGAATTTGGTTCTGTTACTCTAAATGCTACTTTCACATCTTTGTGATCTGGATTTGTTTCACTAATTTCTTCATTTGGATTAAAGGCTTTTAATAAGTTTGGATTTTCAGCATTTTCTGCTTTTTCTCCTTCTTCATCTTTTTTACCATCTTTTATTCTCGACTCTCCTTGTTCTTTAGATAGATAGTCTGTTGTAATTTTAACAGCTTTAGAAACATCTGTTGTTTCATTTCCTTCTTCATCTATCATTTTCCATCTATAGTCTGTATTTGTAGTATTTTCTGGTAAAAATTCTAATCCTTCTGGAATATCATCAGTTATTTCTTTTGCATAACCGTTTATTTCGCCTTCATTAAATACTCTAATTGTATAAATAACTACATTATTTGTTGCAACCATCATAGGATTTTTGTCATGTTCATATGTGATTTTTCCATCTTCGTATTTTACTTGCGGAATTCTTGTTGTTACATCTTTATCTTCTATTTTTGTGATAAATTTTCTTAAAGCTAAGTCAAATCTTTTGATAATTATTTTTTCAAAGTCATCATCATCTTCTTGTCCTTGTACATAACTTCCTTTTTCATCATCTTTATATGAAGGTAAATTATCATCACTTGGAAGAACAACATTGTTTTCCTCTGAATCTCTATCTGTTACATCTTGTTTATTTTCATCTAAGTACTTTGTAATATCTGCAATATTTGTTATGTTTTGACTAGTTGGAGCTGTCTCTATTACTTTGCACATAATTGGAACTTCTTTATAAGATAGTGTATATGTATCTGCTTCATTGCTTGGATTTTCATTTTTTACTGCTTTACTTATTTTACTATCCTTTAAATATGTAGTTGTTACTGTTCTACCATCATCAGATACTGTCCAACCATATTTTGTATTGTATTCTCCTTCTACAAATTCTAAGTATGATGGTAAGTGATCCTTTATTTCTCCTGCATAACCATCAATTTCGCCTTCATTATATACTCTTAACATATAAACTACAATGTCATTTTTACTAACTTCTACTGGCTCTTTTGTATGATTATATGTTGCTGTTGTTATTATATTTCCCTGGCTATCTTTTGTATTTAACTTAGAAGTGTCTACTTGTGGTGCTCTTGTATAAGATCCTTTACTATTTTTTAGGTATTCATCATTATTTATTGTAGTATCATCACTTACTGCAATAATAAATTTTCTTAATGCTAAATCAAATGATTTTAATATGATATTATCATAATCTTCATCATCTTCATATTTTTTCCAAACTTCTGTATCAGAGTCCCTATCATCAATAGATTTTCCATCTTTATCTGAATCTTCTGAAATACATGCTTCATTTCTAATAATAGTACCTGTTACATTTTCTGATGTAACTCTTAACATAACAGATATTTCTTTATAATGAAGGTCATTTACAGTTTTGTTACCCTCGTTTGCTCCAAATGCTTGTATTAAATTTTCATTGTTTGTTTCGTGTTCTTTTGATAAATAATCTGTTTTTATTGTTTTTAATGTACTATCTGCATATGTCCAATATTTAGATTGATTGAATTTTATAGCATCTTTCTCTTCTTGTGTTAATGTAGTATCTTCTTGTAATTCTTCATCTGTCTTTTCAGACCATAAAAATTCTAATCCTTCTGGTATATCTTCTGTTATTTCAGATGCATATCCATCAATTGTTCCTTCATTATATATTCTAAATGTATATGTAACGATATCTCCTTTTTTAACACTAACTGGATCTTTGTTTAAATTGTAATCTGCAGTTGTATATTTTTCTGAATTTTCTTCTACAAGAAAGTTACCATTTTCATCTACTTTATTTAAGTTGCTAACATCTATGCTTTTAATTCTTTCTTCTACATTTTGGCTATTTACTGCTGTAATTCTTTTAATTAACTTTAGGTCAAATGATTCTGGCATTAAAACTAGTTTTTCAAAGTCATCATCATCTTGCTCACCTTTATAGAAGTATTTAGAATCTGATAATGTTTCTTGGTTGCTGTCATTTCCTTTATAGTTATTCATACTATCTTTATTTACATTAGGTTTTGTATCTGGCTCAGAATCTCTATCTGCTCCTTTTTGATTTGTAATTTTAGTACCATTTTCATCTATTTCTTCTGCAATCCACGCTACATTTGTTAATACTTTACTTGTTGCCTTATCAGGCACTGCTACAACTTCACATTCTATTTCTATTGTTTCTGAACCTTTAGAAACAAGGTTTCCATTTGTATATGCTGGTAAATTAGTTGTATTATTTGATTTTCTATTTAAAGTTAAAGTGTTAGTTGATTCATTATAAGAACCATCAAAGTTTCCAGCAATAACTTTACTATATTTTAATCCTGTTGGTAATTGATCTACAACTTTAGTTGCTCTTCCTTCTTTTTCACCTTCATTGTAAATTGTTAATCTATAAGTAACTTTATCTCCTGTTTTTACTGTTACAGGATCTTTTCTATGTTTATATGTTGCTGTTCGTTCAGATGAAATTGTACTTTCATCAATTTCTGGTACTCTTGAGTTTATTACTTCTTTTCCATTTATTTTTGTAATATATTTTCTTAAAGCTAAGTCAAATGGTTTTGAAACAACTGTTAATTCTTTTTCTTCAGATTCAATTTTTCTTTCTGGTATCATAACAGGTTGAGTATCATTACCATTTGTTCCATTTGTCCATAATGTAAGAGTTGTTTTACTATAAGTTATAGTAGATGATATAGAAATTTTAGATATATCACTTATATTTTCTTTTGAAACTGAAATATAAAAGTTTTGTCCTACTAAATCTTTTACATTAGTTTTATCTGTAACTTCTTGTTTTTTGTCGCTTTTTAATAATTTGTAATTTGTAACTGGATTTCCATTATTTTTTAAAGTAAGACCAATCGTATATGGAATTGTATTTTCAGATTTTTCTGTAATATGTATTGGTCCTAAAATATAATCTGAATCTGTGCTTTCATAGCCTAATGTTGATGTATCTACTTTAGCTGGAGCACCTGTATTTGTCGAACTAGTATTTTCATAATTTTTTGCCTTTTCCTTTGCAGTTTTTATTAAATATTTGTATAATACTTCTGCTTGTTGTTGTCTATCTTGTCCTTCTTTAGCATTCTTATCTGTTCTATAATCAGATAAACTCTTATAAGCTGATCCATCTTCCGTATAATATAGCCATCCTGTATTCTTCGTTTTATCATATTTATCATCATGAGTTGCTGTTTCTGTATATCCACTAGATGTATTTGATTTATAATAATTTGTAAAATACCAAATAGCAGCTTGTTGTACAGCAGCAATATCATCTTTTGTTAATAATGTTTGAAATTGGTTTCCATCATTATCGTGATATGTTTCAAACTCTTCTGAATAAGTTATTCCAGCATCTTTTAATAAATCTAATTTTTGATCATTAGATTCTTCCATTAAATATATCATATCTCCTAAAGCTAATACCGCATTATATGCACTAATTTTTTCACTTGATGCACTCTCTCCTTCATCAAGTGGAATTTGACTATCTACTAATGCTTTTAATACATTATTTTGTTTTTTTATTTGCTCTTTTTCTGTTTTCATATCATAAAAAATATTATATGTAGCACTTTTTTTAGCATTAGAAAATCCAACACTTGCATTAACACAATAAATATTTTTGCTGCCATCTGCTTTTAATGATGTACTGCTATATGAAGATAATTGAGATGTTGCTTCTAAAATATTCCAAATCTTATGAGCATTTCCTGATTCTCCATTTGTGTTTGGGTCACCTATGGCATACCCCATATTAGGTTCATCATTAGTTCTTAGTTCTGTAATTACCAAATACTTTGGTTGTGTTGCAGTTGCTGCAAAAATTGTATTTGGTATACCCATAAGCATAATTATTAAGATTACCATTATTAAGCTTGATAAGATTTTTTTCAAGTTCATAATATATTCTCCTTTTCTTCTTATTATTTATTTTACTATTTTTTATTGATTAGTCAATAGGTATATTTACTTATATTTTTGTATGATTTTTTATACTTTTAGAAATCTTACGGAAATGCATATTTAGCTTTTCTTTTTATAATAAGTCTTACATTACAATTATATTACATTTTTGTGTAAAAATCAATACTTTATGTGAATTAAATTAAATTTTTGTGAATTTCAAGCTACTAATCAGCCATTTACAAATTATAATTTTTCTAAGGTCCATATATAAATAGATTATTTTTAAAAGGTAAATAATCAAACGGAATATTTTTAGTATCTACTTCATATGTTTATAATGGTGATAAAATAGCTATGAAACATATATTAAGAAAAAGAATTATTAGTTTTATTTTTCTTGTTTTATTATTTTTTAATTTTTATAATTCTTTTGCAGATGATGCTGAAAAAATTTTAGATTTTGAAGATGTATCTGATGAAATAACAAAAGATGAAATTATTGAAACAGCTACATCTGATACATCTTCATTAAATTTGAATGGTCGTTCTTGTATTGTATTAGATAGATTAAGCAAAAATGTACTTTATGGAAAGAATGAAAATTCTAAAGTAAAAATGGCATCTACTACTAAAATAATGACTGCAACTGTTATTTTAGAAAAATGTGATTTAAATCAAACTGTTGAAGTTTCTAAAAAAGCCGCAAATACAGGTGGATCACGCTTAGGCTTAACAACAGGTGCTAAGATAACTATAAGAGATTTACTATATGGTTTATTACTTTGCTCTGGAAATGATGCTGCAGTTGCATTAGCAGAAACTGCTGGAGGTAGTGTACAAGGGTTTAGTGAATTAATGAATTCAAAAGCCAAAGAATTAGGATTAACTCATACTCATTTTGAATCACCTCATGGTTTAGATTCTGATGAGCATTATACAACTGCATATGAATTAGCTATACTTTCTGATTATGCTTTAAAAAATCAAACTTTTTTACAAATAGTTGGCACTAAAACTTATACTGTAACTATAAATGGATACCCTAAGACTTTGTCAAATACTAACGAATTACTTGGTAATTTAAATGGAGTATATGGTATAAAAACTGGATTTACTAATGGTGCTAATCGTTGTTTAGTAACAGCTTGTAAAAGAGAAAATATGGATGTAATATGCGTAGTTCTGGGTTGTGATACAAAAAAATTTAGAACAACTGATAGTATCAAATTAATAGAATATACATTTGCAAACTATGAATATGTAAATATTTCTGAACAAATAGAACAAAAATTTTCTCAATGGAAAAATGAAAATAAAAAATTTTTTAATATAATAAAAGGTGTTACTTCAGATGTAGAATTAAAACATTCTGATTTAGAAAATCCTGTAATTCCTATTTTAAAAAATGAAATTCCTTCAATTGAAATAAATATACAAATAAATCAAAACTTTGATGCTCCATTATATGAAAATACTATTTTAGGAAATATTGAAGTTATTGCAAATAAAAATTTAATATCACATTGTGATATATTAGCTGCAAACACTATTGAAAAGAAAACTTTTTATAATTATGCAACTGACTTTTTTAAAAATTATTATAATACTTTAAACTCTGCAACAAAACTAGTTTTATAGAACATTTATAAAACTAGTTTTTATATTTTTTTTGATAAAATGAACTTTAAATAAATTTTATTCCATTTTAAATTATATTAAAATCTAAAATAAAACTTATTTTGGTATTTTATCTATTTATATTAACTTCAAAAGAAAAAAGACTATAAATTTATTTATCTATAGTCTTTTATTTGTTCTATTTTACATTTTCTTTTATGTAGTCAACTACATCTCCTACTGTTACAACTTTTTCTGCATCACTATCTGGAATTTCTATATCAAATTCCTCTTCTAATGCCATTACTAATTCAACTATATCTAATGAATCAGCTCCTAAATCATCTATAAAAGATGCTTCCATTGTAACTGCATTTTCTGCAACTCCTAATTGTTCAACGATAATTCCTTTTACTTTTTCTAAAACTTCTTCTGAACTCATGCCCTAGAGTTCACCTCCTCTCAAGTTTGCAAATGATATATTCATTTGGTATTTTCTTTTTCATATCTCTTTTATATTATATGTTTGTATATTTGTCAAGTATTAATTTATTTTTTTTGAAATTTATACTAATTAGTCATTACCAGTTAGCACATTTGTAAATTATAATTTCTTTTGCTTCTGTTTATTTACTATCTTTTTGTTCTTTAAATTCTTCTATCATTTTTTCTACAGCTTTATTTTCTACAAATTTTTCTGCTTGTATAATTGTATATTCAAATAATAAACTATCACTACTACCATGTGCTTTTACTACTGGTTTTTTTACGCCTAAAAATAATGCTCCACCATAAGATTTATAATCCATAGCCTTTGATAATGTTTTTATTGGTTTTCTTGCCATCAAATAAGAAATTTTAGAAAATATAGTTTTTGTAAAACTTTCTGTAAGACTTCTCTTTACAAATTTTCCTACTCCTTCTGTTGTTTTTAAAAATACATTTCCTGTAAATCCATCTGTTACAATGGCATCTATTTTTCCAGAAAAAGCATCTCTACCTTCTACGTTTCCTACAAAGTTAATTCCAAGCTCTGCTGATTTTTCTTTCAATAATTTATAACTTTCGCGAACCAACTCATTTCCTTTTGTTTCTTCTGTTCCGATATTCAATAGACCAATTGCTGGTTTCTCAATTCCATAAGTATTTTTTAAATAAATAGTAGACATTTGAGCAAATTGTAATAAGTTAAGTGGTTTACAATTTGTATTAGAACCCGAATCAATTAATAATAATTGGCTCTTATAAGCTGGGAGGATTCCTGCTAAAGCTGGCCTATCAATTCCTTTTATTCTTCCTACAATTAGTGTCGCACCGAGTTAATAATGCTCCTGAATTCCCTGCTGAGATAAATACATCTCCTTCATCTTCTTTTAACATTTTAAATCCTACAACCATTGAAGAGTCTTTTTTATGCTTAATTGCAAGTGTAGGTGTCTCTTCCATTTCTATTGTTTCTGTTGCATTTTTAATTTTTAATCTATCTGATATTTCCTCTATTTCTTTTCCATAAAATTCTTTTATTTTGCTTCTAATAATATCTTCTTTGCCAACTAATATTACTTCAGCTTTTACTTTATTAATTGCATTTACTGCACCCTTAATATTATCATCTGGTGCATTATCTCCACCCATTGCATCTAAAACTATTTTCATTAAATTTCCTCCTAATATTTAAGCCCTTTTTCTTTCTTTATTTATTTTATTTTCAATATATATATTTTATTATTATTTAGAGAAAAAAGCAACTTTTTTATAAATATTTTTGCTTTTATTTTGTAATTAATATTACAATTCACAGTCTGTTATATAATTTGAATATTTACTCATAAAAAATGAACCCTCCTTGTTAAACTTTTTTGTCTAACATTTGGGTTCACTTCACTTTATCCCTTGCTTTTTATTATATTTCTTATGCTAATATTTCAGCAACAACTCCAGAACCTACTGTTCTACCACCTTCACGAATAGCGAATCTTAATCCCTTTTCAATAGCGATAGGTGTAATTAATTCGATTGTCATTGATACGTTATCACCTGGCATAACCATTTCTGTTCCTGCAGGTAATTCAATAACACCTGTAACATCTGTTGTTCTGAAATAGAATTGTGGTCTGTATCCATTGAAGAATGGTGTATGACGTCCACCTTCTTCTTTTGTTAATACATAAACTTCAGATGTGAATTTTGTATGTGGATTGATTGTTCCTGGTTTACATAGAACTTGACCTCTTTCAATGTCTTTTCTATCAATACCTCTTAATAGAACACCAATGTTATCTCCAGCTTCTGCTTGGTCTAATAATTTTCTGAACATTTCTACACC
>CANQVM010000051.1 GCA_947627265.1 uncultured Clostridia bacterium
ACCATCAAAAGAAGAATTTCCATATGCAATAAGAGTTGTATCTGAAGTATTATCTTCAAATGGATCAACTTCACAAGCAAGTATTTGTGGAAGTACATTGAGTTTAATGGATGCAGGTGTACCTATTAAACGACCAGTTGCTGGTATTTCAACAGGATTGGTAACAAATCCAGATAATGATGAAGACTATGTAATGTTAGTTGATATTCAAGGATTAGAAGATTTCTTTGGAGACATGGATTTTAAAGTAGGTGGAACTGAAAAAGGAATTACAGCTATTCAAGTAGATATAAAATGTGATGGATTAACATATGAAATTATAGCAGAAGCTTTTGAAAGAACAAGAAAAGCAAGAGAACACATATTAAATAATGTTATGATACCAGTAATTTCAAAACCAAGAGAAGAAGTTTCAAAATATGCACCAAGAATAGTTAGTACAACAATTAAAGTAGATAAAATTAAAGATGTAATTGGACCTGGCGGAAAAATGATTAATAAAATAATTGATGAAACAGGAGTAAAAATTGACATTGAAGAAGATGGACAAGTATTTATTTATTCAAATGATAACGAAAAAGCAGGGCAAGCATTATCAATGATAGAAGATATTGTAAGAGAAATAGAAGTTGGAGGAATCTATTATGGTGAAGTTGTAAGAATTATGAATTTTGGAGCATTTATAGATTTAGGATGTGGAGGAAAAGAAGGATTACTACACATATCTAAAATTTCAAAAGAAAGAATCAAAAAGGTGGAAGATGTACTCCACGTAGGAGATAAAGTAACAGTAAAAGTAACCGAAATAGATGATCAAGATAGAATTAATTTAAGTATGATAGACTTATAATACATTAGATACAATAGATAAATGTTTTATAGAAATATAAAAATGTGTCAAATAATAATTAGAAAGAACATATAAACAGCAAAAAGATAGGGGAAAATAAAAGGTGAAAGTATCAGAATTTAACTATGATTTACCAGAAGAATTAATTGCACAAACACCATTAGAAAAAAGAGATGAATCAAGATTAATGATTCTAAATAAAAAAAATCAAACAATAGAAAATCATATTTTTAAAGAAATAATTGATTATTTAGAACCAGGAGATTGCCTAGTTAGAAATAATACAAAAGTAATACCAGCAAGAATATATGGAAAAAAAGAAACAGGAGCAAAAATTGAATTTCTACTATTAAAAAATATAGAAGGAAATATTTGGGAGACAATAGTAAGACCCGGAAACAAGCTTCATATTCGGTACAAAAGTTATATTTGGAGAAGGATTACTTGAAGCTACAGTATTAGAAGTAATGGAAGGTGGTACTAGAAAAGTTGAATTTAAATATCAAGGGATATTTAATGAAATATTAGACAAAATAGGCTTAATGCCCTTACCACCATATATACATGAAGAACTTAAGGATAATAAAAGATATCAAACGGTATATGCAAAATATAATGGCTCTGCGGCAGCACCAACTGCAGGGCTACATTTTACACCAGAATTATTAAAAAAAATAGAAGAAAAAGGCATAAAAATTGCAAATGTAACTCTTCATGTAGGAATAGGAACTTTTAGACCAGTAAAAGAGGAAAATGTAGAAAATCATCAAATGCATTCAGAACATTTTTATATAAAACAAGAAGCTGTAGAAAAAATAAATGAAACTAAAAAGGCTGGAAAAAGAGTAATTGCAGTAGGAACTACATCTTGCAGAGTACTAGAAACTATTGCAGATGAAAATGGTATGGTCAAAGTAGCAGAAGGAGATACTAAAATATTTATATATCCAGGATATAAATTTAAATGTTTAGATGGATTAATAACCAACTTCCATTTGCCACAATCAACTTTGCTAATGCTTGTATCAGCTTTAGCAGGAAAAGATTATATTATGGAAGCATATAAAGAAGCAGTAAAAGAAAAATATAGATTTTTTAGTTTTGGAGATGCAATGCTAATTGTTTGAACATTTCTTTTTTTCTAATGCCTGTATATGAAGTCTGTATGGAGAAAAAAATAAAGACCCGGACCTGATGATGGAGGATTTGGAACCTTACCAAAAGAATATCTTATGGGAGCACCAATACCTATTCTTAAGTATTATAATGTTTATGGAATTGAAATTTAAGAAATATAAAATAAATGATAATAGAAAAATGAATAATGTAGGGGAGAAATCTATTTCCATCCGAAAAACAAATGAATTCCGAGTAAATATTAAATCTGTCCCTACATAATATAAGGAGTAATGAAATGAAACCAGCAGTAACATATGAACTATTACACGAATGTAAACAAACTGGTGCAAGAAGAGGAGTAATACATACACCACATGGAGATATACAAACACCGATATTTATGCCTGTAGGCACACAAGCTACAGTAAAATCAATGACACCAGAAGAATTAAAAGAAGAGGTAAAAGCACAAATTATATTATCAAACACTTATCATCTATATTTAAGACCAGGTAGTAAAATTGTAAAGGAAGCGGGAGGACTTCACAAATTCATGAATTGGGATAGACCAATTTTAACAGATAGCGGAGGATTTCAGGTATTTAGTTTAGGAGATTTAAGAACAATTCATGAAGAAGGTGTGGATTTTAAATCCCACTTAGATGGAAGTAAGCATTTCTTTTCACCAGAATCTGTTATGGAAATAGAGGAGAATTTGGGAGCAGACATTATTATGGCTTTTGATGAATGTTGCCCATATCCATCTACTTATGAATATACAAAAAACTCAATGGAAAGGACAACAAGATGGGCTAAAAGATGTAAACAAGCACATACAACTATAGAAAAACAAGCTCTATTTGGCATAGTCCAAGGAGGTTTTTATAAAGATTTAAGAGAGCAAAGTGCAAAAGAATTAATTGATTTGGATTTACCAGGATATGCAATTGGAGGAATAAGTGTAGGAGAACCAAAGGAAAAATTTTTAGAAATTCTAAGATACACTACACCTTTATTACCTAATGATAAACCAAGATATTTAATGGGAGTTGGAACACCTGATTATTTAATTGAAGCAGTTATGGCTGGAATAGATATGTGTGATTGTGTATTGCCAACTAGAATTGCAAGAAATGGAACGGCTATGACATCACATGGAAAAATAGTAGTAAGAAATGCAACTTATGAAAGAGATTGGTCTCCATTAGATGATGAATGTGACTGTTATACATGTAAAAATTATACAAGAGCATATATTAGACATTTAATAAAAGCAAACGAAATATTAGGTGTAAGATTATTATCAATTCATAATTTAAAATTCTTGACTAATTTAATGGAAAGGGTTAGAATAGAAATAGAAAATGATAATTTAGGTAATTTCAAAGAAGAATTTTATAAAAAATATGGTTATATAAAATAAAGGAGAGATGTACAAATGAATTTACTAGAAGAAGAATTTCAAAATAATAAACAGCCAAAAAAGAAAGGAATAGCAACTAAAGTTATTTTAAGTTTTATTATAATTCTAGTAATAGCGATTATTGCAATTGTTTGTTATTTATTTTATGTACAAAATAATACGTTAAAATTATTTTTAGATGGACAGAAAAATGATAATTTACAACAATTGCTGAAAATAGAAGAAGATGGTAAAATATATGTACCTATAAAAAAAGTATCTAGTTACTTTGGTTATGATAGTTATAATGGAGAATATACAGAAAAATCAGAACAATCAAGTAAATGTTATGTACAAAATGAAAAAGAAGTAGTAAATTTTGCATTAGGTTCTAATCAAATATATAAATTAGATTTAAGCAGTGGAGAGCAAAATTATAAATATGAATATTCTGAAGACCCAGTTAAAGCAATAGATGGAGAATTATATGCAACATCAGAAATGATAGAAAAAGCATTTAATTTAAGTTTTCAATATGACCAAAATAAACATAGGATAACTATATATACAATACCATATTTAATAAAATTATATTCAAATAAAATATTAGACTATGGATATAGTCAAATAAGTGATGTGTTATCTAACCAGAAGACAGTATTACAAGATATGTTAGTTGTAAAAAATGATAAAAATAAATATGGTGTAATTGATGTTAATGGTAACAATATATTAGAAGCAAAATACGATAATATAACTTATCTTCCTAATGTAGGTGATTTTTTAGTTGAATCAAATAAAAAAGTAGGAATAATATCAAAAAGAGGTGAAACAAAAGCAAAAATTGATTATGATTCTATTGAATTAATGGATAGTGATGCTGAATTATATGTAGTTAAAAAAGAAAATAAATATGGTGTTATTGACTTTAATGGAAACACAAAAATTAATATTGAAAATGATGAAATAGGAGTAGATGTTTCACAATTTGCAAAAAATAATATAAAAAGTAAATATATATTAGTAGATAGTTTAATACCAGTAAAAAAAGATAATTTATGGGGACTATTTGACAAAAATGGAAAACAAATTGTAGACTTTAAATATGATAGTTTTGGATATATTGCTGTAAATAATAGAAATGCTACAAGTTTATTGGTTATACCAGATTATAATGTATTAGTAGCATGCACTAATAATAAATATACTTTAGTAAACACATCAGGACAAGAATTATTTGCTGCAGTTGCAGATGCAATTTACATTCAAATTAGTAATGGAGAAACTAAATATTATATTTTAGCAAATAATCAAACATATGATGTTGATGAATTATTGGGGAAAAGTAGTGTAAATACAAATACGAACTCAAATAATAATATTAACAAAAATATAAATATATCCAATGAAGGGATAACAAAAAATTTAAATAATTTTAATAACTCAAATACTGAATTTAGTAATGATTCATCGCAAGAAACTACAGATAATGAAAATTAAAGATAAAAAATATAGTTTCTAATAAAATAATAAAAATGCCTTTAATAACAATTTAAAAGCTAAGGTTAATGCTTAAAAAGTAAAATTACCTTAGCTTTTTAAATTTTGACCACTCATACCAATAGAAAAAATATGAAAAATAGTATATAAATAAAAAAATGTTAATAGTTATCCAATAAAAAGATAAACTACTTTAAAAGTTGCTATATTAATATTTGTTGTCAAAACAAATCAGGAAAGGAATGAAATTATATATGAAAAGAGTTTTTTTATTTCCAGGGCAAGGAGCTCAAATAGTAGGGATGGGAAAAGATATTTATGAAAATTATGAATCATCTAGAAAAATATATAATAAAGTATGTGAAATATCAGGAATTGATGTAAAAAAATTATGTTTTGAAGGACCAGAAGAAGAACTAAACAAAACACAAAATACTCAAATTGCAATTTTTACAACAAGTTTAGCTATACTAGAAGTTATAAAAGAAAATAAAATTAATGCTGATATAGTAGCTGGTTTAAGTTTGGGTGAATATGTTGCACTTGTTTATAGTGGAATAATTAGTTTTGAAGATGGAATATATCTAATAAAAAAAAGAGGCTATTATATGGGAAACATGTTGCCAAAAGAAGAATTTGCTATGGCAGCTATAATAGGGTTAAATAGTGAAAAAATAGAAGAAATATGTACTCAAATAAGTAAAAGTGGTAAATTTATTGTACCAGCAAATTATAACTGCAGTGTTCAAACAGTAATTTCAGGAGAAAGTACAGCAATTGAAGAAGCATCAGAAAAATTAAAAGAAGCAGGGGCAAAAAGAGTAATTCCACTAAAAACAAGTGGGCCATTTCATACTATAAAATTAGAAAAAGCAAAAGAAGCTTATGAAAAAGAATTAGAAAACATAAACTTTACAAAAGGAAATGCTAAAGTTATAAAAAACATAGATGGAACTTATTATTTACGGAACAGATAATAAAAAAGAAATTTTAGCAAAACACATTATAAGTCCTGTAAGATTTGATAAAGCAATTCAGTTAATGAAAAAAGAAAATATAGATGAATATATAGAAATAGGACCTGGAAAGACACTAACAGGTTTTATAAAAAAAGATATTAAAGAAGCAAAAACGTATAATATTTATAATGTAGAAACATTACAAAATTATTTAAAGGAGGCAAAGTAATGGAAAAGAGAAAAACAGTTTTAATAACAGGTGGATCAAGAGGTATAGGAAAAGAAGTGGCTCTTACATATGCAAAAAATGGTTACAATGTAATTGTAAATTATATTTCAGATAAAACAGATGTAGAAGCTTTAAAAAAAGAGTTAGAAGAAAATAAAATTGAAAGTTTAATAATAAAAGCAGATGTATCAAATGAAAAAGAAGTAGAAAATTTAGTAACAAAATCAATTGAAAAGTTTGAACAAATAGATGTCCTTGTTAATAATGCAGGAATTACAAGAGATAATTTGTTAATGAGAATGAGTAGTGAAGATTTTGATAAAGTACTAGAAATTAATTTAAAGGGAACTTTTTTAGTAACAAAAGCGGTTACAAAATATATGATGAAAAAAAGACAAGGAAGTATAATAAACTTAGCATCTGTTGTTGGTGTAGTAGGAAATGCAGGACAAAGTAATTATGCTGCATCAAAAGCAGGAATAATAGGCTTTACTAAAAGTGTTGCTAAAGAATTAGCATCAAGAAATATAAGGGCAAATGCAGTAGCACCAGGTTTTATTTCAACTGATATGACAAGTGTATTATCAGATCAAGTTAAAGAAAATATAAATAGTCAAATTCCACTAAAAAGGATGGGGACAGCAAAAGATGTTGCAGAATTAATTTATTTTTTAGGATCAGAAAAAAGTGAATATATAACTGGACAGGTAATAAATATTGATGGTGGTATGGTAATGTAATAATTATATAAATTTTTAGGAAATAATATCTATTTGACCAGTTATACTAATAGAAAAAATAACTAAAATATAGTATAATAGAAAAAATCTATAAATTGCAGAAAGTAGGAAATTAAAATGAGAAGAGTTGTAATAACAGGATTAGGAGCTATTACTCCGATTGGAAATAATATAACAGAATTTTGGAAAGGCATAAAAGAAAATAAATGTGGTATTGATAATATTACTGCATTTGATACTAGAGATTCTAAAGTAAAACTAGCTGCTGAAGTAAAACAATATAATCCAGAAGATTATTTTGAAAAAAAAGAAGCAAAGAGATTAGATAAATATTCACAATATGCAATTATAGCAGCAAGAGAAGCTTGGAAAGATAGTAAATTAGATAAAGAAAAAGAAAATATGGAAAGAGTAGGAGTTATTTTAGGATCTGGAATTGGTGGAGTTGAAACTATTGAACGAGAGAATAAAAAATATATTGAAAAAGGACCAGACAGAGTATCTCCTATGTATATACCAATGGGAATTATAAACATGGCAACAGGAAATGTTGCAATTGATATTGGAGCAAAGGGAGAATCAATTTCTATAGTAACAGCATGTGCGACTGGAACACACTGTATTGGAGAAAGCTTTAGAATGATAAAACACGGTTATCAAGATATTATTTTAGCAGGAGGAACAGAAAGTTCAATCACACCAGTTAGTATAGCAGGTTTTGCTAATATTAAAGCATTAAGTAAAGCAGAAGATAAAACAAGAGCAAGTATTCCATTTGACAAAGAAAGAAATGGATTTGTAATGGGAGAAGGAGCAGGAGTTGTTATATTAGAAGAATTAGAGCATGCAAAAAAAAGAGGTGCTAAAATATATGCTGAAATTGTAGGATATGGAGCAACATCTGATAGTTATCATATTACATCTCCAGCACCAGGAGGAGAAGGCGGAGCAAGAGCAATGAAACTTGCAATGCAAGAAGGAAACGTAAAACCTGAAGAAATTACATATATTAATGCACATGGAACATCAACTCCATTAAATGATTCTTGTGAAACACAAGCAATTAAAACAGCATTAGGAGAAGAGGCAGCTAGAAAAGTGATGGTAAGTTCTACAAAAGGGCATACAGGACACTTAATGGGTGCAGCGGGAGCTGTAGAAACAATTGTATGTACTAAAGCAATAGAAGAAGGATTTGTACCTGCAACTATAAATTATAAAGTAC
>CANQVM010000052.1 GCA_947627265.1 uncultured Clostridia bacterium
TTAAAATTATTCTCAGGAACACCAAATATTTTGATGAATTTGATAAGTTGTTTTAATTCTCCTAATCCTTCTTGAAATACTTCATTACTAATCTTTAATTCTTCCAATGCTTTTATTTTGTTATCATTATTTCCATCAATAACTATAAATTTCATAATTGTTTCTACTTTTTCTATTTCTATATCTTTTAGCAGTTCATTTTTTACTTCTTCAGCACCTATTTTATCTATTTTATCTATTACTCTTAAAATTTCTGAAGATTTATTTTCTAATTTTAAACTCAAGAAAAGTCCATTTAATATTTTTCTATTATTTATACATATTGTAAATTCATCAAATCCTAAATTTTTAAATGTGTTATATATTATAGATGGAATTTCTGCATCATTGATGATTGATAATTTTCCATCTCCAATTATATCAACATCACATTGATAGAATTCCCTATATCTTCCTCTTTGTGGTTTTTCTCCTCTATAGACTTTTCCTATTTGGTATCGTTTAAATGGAAAACTTAGTTTATCATAATATTCTGTAACATACTTTGCAAGTGGCACTGTCAAATCAAATCTAAGTGCTAAATCATTTTCTCCTTTTTCAAAACGATATATCTGTTTTTCCGTTTCTCCTCCTGCTTTTGCAAGTAATACATTTGCATCTTCAATAATAGGCGTATCTAATGGTAAAAATCCATATTTTTCATATGATTTTTGTATTGTTTCTCTCATTTTATTAAATAAAATTTGTTCATTAGGTAATAATTCCATAAATCCTGGTAATGTTTTAGGTTGTACTTTTCCCTTCATATTTCCTCCTTTTTATACTATCCATTTATATTTTTTTCTTTTTATCTGCTTGTTTTTTTATGTTTTTATATTAGTTTATTTTTAGTACTTTCATTTTATTTTTATTTTTAATCAAGATTTAATTACTGTCTTTTCATCTTCATTCATATAATTAGATACAATTTTACATATTATATCAGCTACTTTTTCTACACCAAAATAATCACTTTCAATACAAATGTCATAATTTGATTTATCTTTCCAATCTTTTCCTGTATAATACTTATAATGATTTGCTCTCAATTTATCAATTCTTTTAATTTCTTTTTCTGCATTTTCTTTACTAAGTTTATAAAAATTCACTGCTCTATTTATTTTATTTTTCATATCACTATATATAAATACTTTTATTACATCTTTATTATCACTTAAAATAAAGTCAGCACATCTTCCTACTATAACACATGATTCTTTATTTGCAACTTCTTTAATTAATTCTGTTTCTTTAATAAATAGTTCATCTGCATTATTAAGCCCAGAATAGTAACCATAATTTAAAATTGCCAAGGAATCTCTTTTTTGTTCATTGTTTTTAATGTATTCTTCCGATAATCCAGTCTCTTTTGCTAATTTAGAAACAAACTCTTTATCATAAAGCTTAATACCAAGTTTTTCAGCTATTAATTTACCTATATATCTTCCTCCTGATCCGTACTCTCTTGATAAGGTAATTACAATATGCTTGTTAAATTTATTATTAACAAGAATATCTTTTTCAATATATTCAGTTTCTACTTTTTCATTTTTTAAATGTCTTAATTCTAATAATAACAAAATGACAGCTACTATAAATGCTAATCCATCTGCAAAAGGTCCTGCATATAAAACACCATGAATTCCAAAAAAGCTTCCCAATATTAACATTGCAGGTATTAAAAATAAGATTTGTCTTGATAAGGATAATATAGCACTTTTTATGCTTTTTCCAATTGCTTGAAAGAAAATTCCTGATGGAATTTGTATTCCATTACAAATACATAACATTAAATAAACTCTAAAAGCTAGGCATGCAAATTCAATATAATTTCCATTACTTTCACTACCAAAAATTAAAATTAATTTATCTGGTATTGTTTGAAATAAAATAAATGCAACAGTACTTATTATAACACTTATCCCTAATACTCTTTTTAAAGTTTCCTTTACTCTATCAAATTTTTCAGCACCATAGTTATATCCTAAAATTGGTTGTGATCCTGCTGAAATACCAATTATAATACTATTTAATATTTGACTAACTTTCATAACAATTCCTAAAACTGTTATTGGTATTTCTGAACCAAATTGAGATTCTCCACCATATTTTTTTAGCAAATTATTCTCAACTGCAATTACAAACACAAAACTCATTTGTGTAATAAAACTACTAATTCCAAGTGCAGATACCTTTAGAAAAACATTAGATTTTAGTCTAAACTTATCTTTATCTAGTAAAATTGATTTAAATTTTTTAATATAACAAATATTTATAGCAAACGTTATAATTTGGCTTATTACAGTTGCAATAGCTGCACCTTGTACTCCCATTTTTAAAACAAAAATAAATATTGGGTCTAATATAGTATTTAATATAGCTCCCATCACCATAGATGCCATTGCATAATTAGGTTTACCATCAGCTCTTATAATAGAATTTAGAGTTGTTCCAACCATCATAAAAGGTAATCCTACGCTAATAATATACCCATAATCAAGAGCATATGTTCTAAATTCATCAGTGCAACCAAATACATTCAATAAAGTAGGTAAAAATCCTATTATAATAGTAAATAAAATTAAAGCAATTATAATAGATAAAGTAATACCATTACCTACACCTTTAGCTGCTTCTTCTTTTTTCTTTTCTCCTAGTTTAAGACTTAGATATGCAGATGAACCATCTCCAAGCATTAAAGGAAATGCTAAACATATCATTGTAAGTGGAAATACTACATTAGTAGCTCCATTTCCTAAATATCCTACTCCCCATCCAATAAAAATTTGATCTACTATATTATATAAAGAATTTACTAATAATGATATAATACAAGGAATTGCAAATTTTCTAATTAATTTTCCTATTTTTTCATAGCCTAAAATATTTTCTTCTTTTTCCATTTTATCCTCCTTTTGTTTATATTAATTATTTTTTTGTTTTTGCACATTTTTATTGCATTTTTTCTTTAATTCTTACTAATGTATTTAAAGCATCTATTGGTGTTAATTCATTTAAATTTATTTTATCAATTTCATGTGCTATTTCTGCTAATTTATAGTTGTATAAATCAAATTGTCCTACTAATTCATTTTTTTCTTGTTTTTCTTGCTTTTTGTTAGTCAATATATTTTTTCTTTCTAATGAGCGTAAAATTTCATTTGCTTTTTTTGTAACTATATTTGGAACACCTGCTAATTTTGCAACATGTATTCCATAACTTTCATCTGTTCCACCTTTTACAATCTTTCTTAAGAAAATTATGTCTTCTCCTTTTTCTTTAACTGCTATAGAATAATTTTTTATTCCTTCCAATTTATCTTCTAATTCTGTTAATTCATGGTAATGTGTTGCAAATAATGTTTTTGCACCACATTTTTCTTTATCTGCAATAAATTCGGCAACTGCCCATGCAATAGATAACCCATCATATGTTGATGTTCCTCTTCCAATTTCATCTAATATTACTAAACTATTAGAAGTTGCTTCTTTTAATATAGTTGCTACTTCCATCATTTCAACCATAAAAGTACTTTGCCCCATACTTAAATCATCTGATGCACCTACTCTTGTAAAAATTTTATCTACTATGCCTATTTTAGCCATTTGAGCTGGTACAAAACTTCCACATTGTGCCATTAAGGTAATTAAGGCTACTTGCCTCATATATGTAGATTTGCCGGCCATATTAGGTCCTGTAATTATTGATAGCCTTGAGTCATCTTTATTTAAATACGTATCGTTTTCTACAAAGCCACCGGCTCCCAATATTTTTTCAATAACAGGATGTCTTCCATTTTTTATATCAATTATCCCTGAATTATTTACTTCTGGCATACAATAATTCATGTCTTCTGCTACTTGTGCAAAAGAACATAAAACATCTAAGTTTGAAATTACCTCACTTGTTGTTTGCAATCTTATTACATTTTTTGAAATTTCTTCTCTTACTTCTAAAAATGCATCATATTCCAGATTTACAACCTTTTCTTCTGCTCCTAATATTTGATTTTCTAAATTTTTTAATTCTTCTGTTATATATCTTTCTGCATTTGTTAATGTCTGTTTTCTAATAAATCTGTCTGGTACTTGATTTAAATAAGATTTAGTTACTTCTATAAAATAGCCAAACACTTTGTTAAATCCTATTTTCAAATTCTTGATACCTGTTTTTTCTTTTTCTTCTGCTTCTAATTTTATCAGCCACGACTTTCCTTCTACTTGTGCTGTTTTTAATTTATCTATTTCTTCATTATATCCTAATTTAATTATTCCACCATCTTTTATAGTCATTGGTGGATCATCTACAATTGCTTTTTCAATTAGCTGATATATATCATTTAATTCATCTAATTTATTAAACATATCTTTTAGTAAATTAGATTTACATTGTGAAAGTATTTTTTTTATTTCTGGTAATTTTAACAACGAATTTTTCAGTGTTACCATATCTCTTGCGTTAGCATTACCATAAGCAATTTTTCCTGTTAATCTTTCTATGTCATATACTTTTTTTAGGTTTTCTATTATATCTCCTCTTAAAATAATATCTTCTTTTAATTCTTTAACAGATTCTAGTCTTTTATTTATATGTGTTGTGTCAATTAATGGATCATTTAACCATCTTCTTAACATTCTGCCTCCCATTGAAGTAGATGTTTTATCTAATACCCAAAGCAATGTTCCTTTTTTAGATTTATCTCTCATTTTTTCAGTTATTTCTAAGTTTCTTCTAGTATTTACATCTAATGCCATATATTTAGATATATTATAAATTTCTATTTTATTTATATGATCTAAACTTGTTTTTTGCGTTTGTTTAATATATTCAATTAAGCTATGAATAGATCCTATTGCTAAAGTTTTTTCTGAAAAATTTTCAATTTTATTTCCAGAGTTATCTATTATATTAAACTTTAATTCTAAATCTTTTTCTTCTTCTATAAAAAATTTATCATTAAATTTAGTAATATATACTTTTTCAAATCTTTCTCTAATTTTACTTATTTCCTCTTGGCAGTCTGCCATCATAGAATTAATTACTAATTCAGATGGAGTATATCTTGCAATTTCATCTAGTAGAATCTCAAAATTATGTTTTTCTTTTATTTCTGATGAATAAAATTCACCTGTTGAAATATCACATACACTAATTCCAAAATGTATTCCTGTTTTATAGATAGACATAATATAATTATTTTTTCTTTCTTCTAGCATATTACTATCAACTAAAGTTCCTGGTGTTACTACTCTAATAACTCCTCTTTTAACTATTCCTTTTGTTTCTTTTGGATCTTCTAATTGTTCGCATATTGCTACTTTATATCCTTTAGCAATTAATCTTGATATATAAATTTCTGCTGCGTGATGAGGAATTCCACACATTGGAGCTCTTTCTTCTTGTCCACAATCTTTACCTGTTAATGTTAGCTCTAATTCTCTTGATGCAGTTATTGCATCTTCAAAAAACATTTCATAAAAATCCCCTAAACGATAAAATAAAATACAATCTTTATATTCTTTTTTTGTTTCAAGATATCTTTGCATCATAGGTGAAAATTCTGCCATTTTTATTTTCTCCTTTTCTTTTAATTTTCTAATTTTCCTTTTAAATACCACATATGTTCAGACACAATTTTTAATTTAACCATTTTGCCTATTAAATTGTTTGTTCCTTCAAATACTACCACTTTATTACTATCTGTTCTACCTGATAATAAATTCGAATTATTTTTGCTTGTACCTTCTACTAGTACATCTTGAATAGTATTTATATATTTTTTATTATTTTCTTCTATTTGACTTTCAACTAAAGCTTTTAATTTATCAAACCTTTTATGTTTTACCTCATCAGGTATTTGATTTTCCATTTTATCTCCTGGTGTACCTATTCTTCTTGAATAAATAAACATATACACTTGTTCAAATTTTACTTTTTTTACAACATCTAATGTATCTTCGAACTCTTTATCTGTTTCTCCTGGAAATCCGACAATTATATCTGTTGATAAAGTTAAATTTGGTATTCTTTCCTTCATTTTTTGCACTAAATTTAAATACTGTTCCTTTGTATATTTTCTATTCATTTCTTTTAATACTTTTGTATTTCCAGATTGTAGTGGTAAATGAATTAATTTGCATACCTTATCGCATTTTGCTATTGCATCAATAACATCATCTGTAAAATCCTTTGGATGAGGTGAAACAAACCTTATCCTTTCAATTCCATCTATTTTATTTATTGCTGTAAGTAAAGTTGCAAATGAATTTATTTCTTTATATTCATTTGAATTATTCCTTTTAGCTTGTTCAACTTTTAAATAAGAATTTACATTTTGACCTAATAAAGTAATTTCTTTATATCCATCTTTTGCTAATTCTCTTATCTCCTTTAATATATCTTCTGGTTTTCTGCTTCTCTCTCTTCCTCTAACATATGGTACGATGCAATATGTACAGAAATTATTACAACCATTCATAATAGTAACAGAAGCTTTTATTTTGCTATCTCTTTTTATTGGTAATCCTTCATGAATTTCTCCATCAATATCCAATATATCTTCTAACTTTCTTTTTTCTTGAAGTACTTTATATAAATCTTCAGGAAATTTATGTAATGTATGTGTTCCAAATATAATATCTACAAAAGGATAACTTTCTTTTATTTTAGATATAATATGCTTTTCTTGCATCATACATCCACCAATTGCAATAATAATTTCTTTTTCTTCTTTTAATTTTTTTAATTCTCCGAAGTTTTCCAAAAAGCTTATCTTCTGCATTTTCTCTTACACAACAAGTATTAAGTAAAGCTATATCAACCTCTTGTTGATTTTCAGTTTTTATGTATCCCATTTTTTCCAACATACCACATAACTTCTCTGAATCATTTTCATTTAATTGACATCCCATTGTTAAAATAGAATATTTTAAAACCTTATTATTATTAATTTTTTTAACTTTTTCTATAAAATTATCTTGCATTATTACCTCCTTGAGACACTTTGGGTAGTAACCTAATGTCTTGTTTATTTTAATATATTTTGTCGATTTTTGCAAGAAAAAAATAAGGCTAAAAGTATTTTAACTTTTACCCCATTTTTTACTTATGCAAGACCATATTTCTTTTTAAATTTGTCTGCTCTACCACCTGCTGTATCTTGTCTTAAATTTCCTGTCCAATATGGGTGGCATTTTGAGCAAACATCTACTTTTAAATCTTTTTTTGTTGAACCAACCTCTAAAACATTTCCGCATGCACATGTAATAGTAGTTTGATTGTATTGTGGTTGTATTTCTGTTTTCACTTGTGTTCACCTCTTTCTTGAATTTAATAACATGACTGTTATTTATGATAACATACTTTTATTTTTTTTTCAAGTATTTACTCTTATTTTGTTTTATTTTTCTGTTCCTCACTATATATATATTCTGCTGAATATAACATTTCTTTATTTAAGGATAATTTATTAACTAATTTACTCATTATATTAAATATACATGCTATTATTAAAATTAACATGCCAATTTTTTTCCAATATTTTGCTAACATACTTATTCTCCTTTTTTATATTACATATTTATTATACTTTTATTTTTGTAAAATGTCAATTATTAATTAAATTAACATTGCATAAACTTTTTGTGGGAAACACCACTTTTGATATTATCCATACATTATTTTATTTAATATTTTTCTTATA
>CANQVM010000053.1 GCA_947627265.1 uncultured Clostridia bacterium
CGTCATCAGGGGGTCGAACCCTGGACCTTCGGATTAAGAGTCCGCTGCTCTACCAACTGAGCTAATAACGCATATTTCATTATTTATATCAAATTGGGGAGAATTTCAATTTTATGCTTTTTCCATAATTCCATCAAATTATTTATTTTCAACTATTAACACCATTTTTATATTTTATAAACTATCTAATTAAGAGTCTGCTGATATACCAACTGAACTAATGACTCATTTATTTAATTAAGACCTATAAATTATATTACCTTTTTTTCTTATTGTCAACAATTTAAAAAAATAAATATTTTATCTTTGTTCAATTTTTGTTATAAGTCAGCTTATTTTAAAATTATAATTATAAAAAAGTAGAGAGTATTTTATTATTTTAGTATATAATACTCTCTATTCTTTATTAATATTATATTTAAAATTTCTTTATTACTTATTATTCACTAACTTCTGGAGATGATGGATTTGAACTTTCTCCCTCTGTCTGTTCATCTTTTGGTATCGTAGTTTCATCTTGATTATTATCTCCTTGTTGTGGTTCATTTTGTGTATTTTGATTTTCATATGGTGCTGCCGGTTGTGATGGTGTATTACTACTTAGATTCTTTGTTCCTTTTAAAACAATTCTTGCCATAGCACTATATGTGTCTCTTGAAAGTAACTGTGTAGATATAACTTTTCCATTTAACATTTTAGTAATGTAAGTTTCTGTTATCATACCATTGGTTCCTTTTTGTTTTACAGTTTCTGTTCCTACTGCTAAACTTCCATCTTCTACATATTGTGTTGTAAAAGGAATTGTTGAAATTACCTTTGTATTAAAATTAAATGTATACTCATTTTCTTCTTTAATTCCATATATAGAAACAGTAGCTATACCATTTTGTGCTGATGCAACAATTCTTATTGGATATTGCCTTGTATTTTTAAATTTAAAATCTATCGCTCCATATACAACTGTAGCATCTCTTCCTGCTCCTACATAAGAAGTTACAAATTGATGATTTCTTCTTTCTACAATTTGTAAATTTGCTAATAATACAGAATTATATAGTGTAGATGAAATTTGGCATATTCCTCCTCCAATTCCATCAACAACTTCTCCACCTGAATATATTTTTCCATTTCTATATCCTGCTGCAGCTGTTCTTGCACCTAAAGTTTTATTATATGAAAAAGTTTCTCCTGCTAATAAAACTTTTCCATTAATTTTTTGACAAGCAATTCTCAAATTAGTTGATCTATCTACATCACTTACATCAAATCTAGTTGTAAAAGTTGCTAGTTGATCTGGAAAAGCTTCTGATCCAATTTGATTAATTGTTACACTAGGTTTTGTAATTTTTAATTTTATTATATATTCCTCTTTATCTTCTTGTAGTAATGCTCTCGCTTCTTCTACATCAAAATCTATTCCTTCTACCTCAGGATGTACTGTAAATGGTTCTTTAGTATAGTAAGCATCTTGAGCTTCTTGATATACTTCTTCATGTATTTTATCAATATCTATAGCTTCTGGTTCTCTATTTATAACAGGTATTTCAATAAAATCTTCATCTGTATTCACATCGCTTAATTTACTTTTTACTAGTTCAACTAATTTATCTGTATCAATATAAATTCCAGATTTTCCTTTTGTTATAATTAGTTCATCATCTTCTATTGAATATCCTGATTCTATTATTACGCCAGGTAACTCCATACTAATATCATTTATTGTTTGTTTTGCTACTTCTTCATCTATAGTCATATCTACATTAACATTTTTCTTTCCAATTAGTGTAAATAAAATGTTATAATTATTAATAAATATGTTTTCTTCTCTTCCTATTTTATATGCTTCTTCAACAGCTTTATCAACATTATAGTTTGTTTCTAATAAAGTAGGATTTAATGTTGCAGTATAATCCTCATATTTTATATTAATTTCTTTCTCTTTTTTTTCATTATATACAATTTCTATTTTTTCTTTTGCTTCTTCTTTTGATAATCCTGATACATCAATTCCTGAAATTGATACTCCATTTATAATTTTATCATTATTAATATTTATTAAAGCAAATACTGTAGATATTATAATTCCTATAACTATAAGTGCAATAATTGTAACACCTATAATAATGCCTTTCTTTTTATCTTTTTTATTATCCATCTTTTTAATTTTTTTTTCTGTTTTTTTACTATTTACATTTAATTTTTTAAATTTTGCTTCTTCAGTTTTATTCTTATTTTCGATTACTTCCGCTTCTTTTTCTTCATTATTTTCATCCTTTTCTTTCTCCATTAAAATATCATCCTTTTTATCACTATCTACATAGATTTCCTTCATAAAAATTCCCCTTTTATGTTTTCTTTCTTTTTTAATTCTACCATAAAGTATTTCTTTTTACAATATTTTTGTAAAATTTTTTCTGTTAAAGTATCAAATAAAAATCCCTATTTAATAGTATGTTTAAGCTTTTATATTATTACTAGTTTTATTTTTTTTAAAAAATTTAAAAAAATACTTGAACATTGTAGAAATTAATATTATAATGTTGATAGCAAAAGATAAATAAGGAGAGAATTTTAATGGAGCTAACAAAAAATATATTTTTTAATACTGACAAATTAGTAGAAAATAGTAAAGTCAAAATTTCATATATAGGAAAACTTTATCAAGAAGCTTCTTCAGAAGTTTCTATTCATTATGGATTTGGAATAAATTGGGACAATGTAACTGATGTAAAAATGGAAAAAACAGATTTAGGTTTTCAAGCAGAAATTGATTTACTAGAAGGAGATACTTTTAATTTCTGTTTTAAAAATGAAGCAGGTCTTTGGGATAATAATAATGGACAAAATTATATTTTCCCATTAGAAAAAATTCAACAAGAGCTACTTGTTTTAGAAGATGAACCAGTTTCATTAGGATCTGCAAGGAAATTAAGAAAATCTTATCTATGGAGTAAAAAAATTCGTTTAGCTGTTTATAAGATAATTACATATTTACCAAAATTAATTTCAGGGAATTATAAAAGAAAATTAACAAATAATTAAGATGCCAAATAAACCTTTGGCATCTTTTTTAAGTGTATATTTTATATATATTTTATGTTATAACCCATCCTCCATTTACAGAAATAATTTGTCCAGTTGTATAACTGTCTTCAATTAGCCATTTTACGCATTTTGATATATCTTCTGGCATTCCAATTTTTCCGAAGAGGAATTTCTTCTTCTAAATCTCTTAATTCTTTTTCACTTAAATTTTTATTCATATTAGTATTTATTACCCCTGGTGCAATTGAGTTAACTCTTATATTAGATGGTGCTAATTCCTTTGCTAATGCCTTAGTTAATCCATCCATTCCCGCTTTTGATAGCGAATATAATACTTCTAATGAAGATCCAACTATCCCCCATATTGATGATATATTTATTATACATCCACTTTTATTGTGTACCATATTTGGAGTTACTTCTTGACACATTGCAAATGCTGAATATAAATTAGTATTTATAACTCTATCCCAATCTTCATCTGTTTCATCTGTAAACATTTTATATTCACTTATCCCTGCATTATTTATCAATACATCAATTCTTCCATATTTATTTAATGTATATTTAACTAGTGCTCGCACATTTTCTCTTTTTGAAACATCTGCCTTAAAAATATCAATATTATTATCTAATTCTTTTTGTAGCTCAATTGCTTTATCTTCTGAATTATAGTAATTTGCTATTACTTGAAATCCTTCATTAACTAAAGTTTTAGCAATTTGTCTGCCAATTCCTCTAGATGCTCCTGTTATTATAACTATTTTTTTCATATTTCCTCCATTATAATCAAATCAAAATGTCTATATCAAAGTTATCATTAAAATCACCTATAATTTGTTAATCAATATCATCTTCTATTTCTTCTGTTTTACAAGCCTTAACTTTTATAATTTGCTTATTTTTAACCATTTCTATTTTATAATTAATTTTATCAGTTTCTATCATAACACCTTTATCTTTATCTGTTGGAATTCTTCCTAATTTGTCTACTAAATATCCTGAAAGTGTATCATAATCTCCTTGTTCTATTGTTACATTTAAGGCATCCTCTAATTCATAAAGTGCAATATTACCTGTAATTAAAAAAGTATTTTTATCTATTTTCTTAATATTTTTTTCAATTTCATCGTATTCATCATAGATTTCTCCAACTAATTCTTCTAATATATCCTCAATTGTAACAATTCCAGAAGTTCCACCGTATTCATCTATTACTATAGCTATTTGTTTTTTATCTTTTTTTAATTCAGAAAATAATTCATTTATCGGTTTTGTTTCAGATACAAAATATGCTTTTTTCATTAAATTTTTTATTTTAGTATTTTTGTTTTTAATTGATGCTAGGATATCTTTAATATAAATAACTCCTTTTATGTTATCAATTTTTTCATCATACACGGGAATCTTGCTATATCTTAAATTTTCAGAAAGTTCTTCTACTACCTCTGCAATTGATACATTCATTTCTAATGCAAAAACTTCAGTTCTTGGTATCATAATTTCAGAAGCGACTTTATCATTAAATTCAAATACTTTATTTATCATATCTTTTTCTTCTTCTTCAATTGAACCATTTTCTTCTCCAACATCTACCATCATTCTTATTTCTTCTTCCGTAACTGTTTCTTCATCAGTTTCAGTTACTCCAAATATTTTTGATATTCCATTTGTAGATGATGTAAGTAATTTGATAAAAGGTGCTGTAATAATAGATATTACTTTAATAATTCCAATTGTAGCAAAAGCTATTTTTTCTGAATTCTTCATAGCTAACCTTTTTGGTACTAATTCTCCAAATACCAAAGAAAAATATGAAAGTATCATAGTAATTATAATAATTGATATACTTTTCCATGTAGATAAACCTAATGGTATTAAATTTTGTAAAATTGGAGCTAGCTCATCTGAAAATGATTCTGCTGCAAAAGCACTAGATAAAAATCCAGCAAGAGTTATTCCTATTTGTATTGTAGCTAAAAATCTACTTGGTTCTTTAAGCATTTTTTTAATTTGTTTTGCTTTTTTATTACCTTCTTTAGCCTGTTTTTCTATTTTTGCATCATTTATTGAAATAAATGCAATTTCTGTTGCTGCAAAAAAAGCATTTAATAATATTAATACTATAATTATAAATATTTGCATATAAATATCTCCCTTTTTAATTTATTACTGATAGTTTACCACATTATCAAGTATTTATCAAATAATAAATAAATTACTTTTTTCAATTCTTATTACGTAAATTTTAAAAGTAAATTCCAAAATTAATATATAAAATTAGAAGTAAACTTTACACAAAGTAAAATTTGTAAGATTAAGTTCTAAATTATATAATAGAACTTAGATGTTTCTAAGGTTAGATGGAGGTAGTTATGACAATTTCTCATTTAACTTTGAAAGATAGACAAGCAATTCAAGAAGGACTTGAAAAAGGTTTGTCTAGAACTGAAATAGCAAAAATTATTAATAAAGATATTTTAACTGTTGCAAAAGAAATTAAAAACAGAAGAAAATTAAAGCCTAGAAATCTGTTTAATAATTCTATTACTTGTACTAAATTTAAACAATGTGGTATATGTCATGGTAAATGTTCTGAATATTAAGAAATTAAATGTGCTAGAAGAGATAGAAAAGCTGGTCCTTATATTTAAACATTTATCTTTCAGAATACAGGATTAATGATAGGATTTCTACATACAGAAAAAAATCAGAATCAATGGCAAGCACACTTGATAAATTACAACAAGTTTTAGAAGATGATTATTATAAACTATTTTCTCTTCTTTTAACTGACAGAGGAACGGAATTTGAAAAGTATCAACTATTTGAAGTAAATACGGAAACTGGCGAAATACGAACTAACATATTTTACTGTGATCCTCAAACTCCAAGTCAAAAGCCTCATGTAGAAAACAATCATAATTATGTTAGAGATATTTTGCCTAATGGTAAATCTTTGAAAAAGCTTACACAACAAGATTTAGATTTCATGTTTTCACATATTAATTCTGCACCAAGAAAATTTTTAAATGAAAAAACACCATATGAAGCATTTAAATTTTTGTATGGTAATGAAATACTAAAGAAACTTAATATACAAAAGATAGAAAAAGATATGGTTATGTTACAGCCATATCTTTTAAATATAAAATAAACATTTAACTTTATTCGGTAAAAAATCGAACAAGCTTAGAAACATCTGTTAATTGAATATGACTCTGAGCAAATGGAAGTTAATCTTACACGAAAAAAATTAATTTCTTTTTGCTTGTTTGCCATGCTCAATTTCTCGTTTCTGTAAATTAATTTTACACTATTTTTTGAAAAAAACAATTTTTTTCAAAAAAGAAACGCCTAAAAGTTGACATTTCTCTTACATTTGGAATTTACTTTTTCTGTTGGATGTTACTTTTACAACTTACCTCAATTCTTATTAGTTAGATTTTTACAAGTTTGCAATTTTTTTATAATGAAAAAGTATAACCTTTATATTATTTTTTTAAACAATTCAATTGAATTTTTTATTTTTGGAAATTTTGCATGCTTTTTAAATACTTGAAATCTCATAGTAGATTCAGGTGTTTGTATCTTAAGCATATAAGAAATTAATACATTTGAAAATTGTATTTCTTTAATTTCGTTACGATCAATTTTTATTATTTCTGTAACTTTCTTACTATCTATTCTAGAAAGCATAATTAAATTTATTTCTTTCTCTGAAAAACAAATTATACAAAACCTATCATTGAAATCCACAATACTACCTATCAGCGCCCTACTCATTATACTAGGTTGTGTCATTGCTATAAAATAATTATTTAAATTAAATCCTAGGTTTGTTAACAAAACTTCAACATTTTCTTGATTTACTTTCTCAAGTTTATACTCCATTTTTGTTACATTCATTATTACTATCACCACCTTTTTTCTATAAGATTAACTACATTGTATATTAAACTTTGGTTCAATAATATTAGTTGGAGTGGATAACACCTTAACATTTTTACAAAAAAATAGTGCATTTACCTTGAACCAAAATTAAAGACCAGTAACCAAGAATATTTCAAAGCTACTGACCTTATATGGAGCCACTTCCCAGATTCGAACTGGGGACCCTCGCATTACAAGTGCGATGCTCTGGCCAGCTGAGCTAAAG
>CANQVM010000054.1 GCA_947627265.1 uncultured Clostridia bacterium
ATGTGGCATCATTTTATGTTTTTCTTTATATTCTTCTCCATATTTTTTTATTATATCTTGAACTTCTATTTTTTTCTCTTTCATTTTATTTTGCTTCTCCTTTTAGGATAATAAATCTCGCACTATTAATGCGAGACTTTTATTTGTATTTAATTAGTAGAATCAGCTACAAGTTTGTTATGAGCAGCAACTGTATCATCATAGCTTTTCATTATATCTCCATCTGATAGTCCTTTATTGTATAGTCTCAAAGCGTAAACATCCAAAGTAGAATATGCCCAATGTCCGTTTGATACAGCCATAACTCTACCAATCTGAAATAAACTAGAATCTTTCCATCCAGGACTATCTAAGAAGGCATCCCACGCTGATTTACTATATTTAGCCTCAATTATTTTTTTCCCATTTTCATATAATCCACTGATATAATAATCCACTCCATTAACATCTATACTTTCAGAAGTATTTATTGAAAATGTTAAAAAAATATCTTCGTTCTTGTCTATATTTTTACTTATAGTATCGTTTAATGGGAGTTTAACTGCATGTCTCGTACCTTCTTCTGTATAATCAGAAACAAATTTAGGATCATTTGTACCCCCATTACCCCAATCACCACTCCAAGTAAAATACTTTTCATCATTATCAGAATATTGTAATAAACATCTAATACCCATATCAGTCAAATTAACTGGATTTTCGTTGCCAAAATTAAATAATCCACCTCGTCCAAACGAATTTTCTATTGAACCCTCACCTGTAATTAAAGAGCCATATTTCCATTTACCATAAAATTCAAAAGTAAATCCATTATTTTTTATTAGTTCTTTTTTATCTTTATTGTCATATTTTACTTTTGCATAATCATCTATGCCATCAAACTTAAATGATGTTTTAGTTACTCCACTTGTTGTTCCATTCCAATTAAAATTTACTAATTGTGAGTTTTCATCTAATAAATTTTCAAACGAATTTTTTGTTACATCTCCATTTTCATTTTTTGCCATATCTATTAAATTTGAATCCAAATTAAAAATTAAATTTTCTTTTGCTACTTGATTTTCAATATCTTCCGCTGATAATTTACTATATTTTCCTTCTTCTAATCCTATTATTTCTCCTGTATCATAATTGATTAACCAACTTTGTTTTACTTCTCCATAACCTTCTATTTCATTTCCTTTTTCTAATAAATACCATCCATTAGTATAATTTTTTCCATCAACTGTTACAACACCCCATTGCGTTGTATTTCCTAGTGTTCTCTTTGATAAAGCTTTACCCAAATATTTACTTTTTGGAATTTCTTCACCTATCATCAAACTAGTTTTTATATCTGACATAATAAATTCTATTGCTTCTTTTTCACTGGCAAACTGAGTCTTTTTGCTTGCATCTTTAGCTCGATTTAAAATTCCATTTTCTCCTGTTAAAGTTGCTATCGATACTCCTGCTAATATTAATAACACTATTATAGTTATTACTAAAGCTATTAATGTAATTCCTTTTTGTTCTTTTCTTGTCTTTAAATATAAAGTGTTCTCTGTGTTAATAAGTTCATTTTGCTTTTTAATTTTTGTTAATTTGTATTTTACGTTTTGTTTCATTTTTCTCTATTCCTCCTTATTTTTTATGAGACATTTCACAACTGTTATGCTTATGTCTGACTCTTTGGTATGAAAGCGCAAAAAGACAAGGCTAATAACCTATTTGCTTTTTATAGGTTTTAGTCTTGTCGTTATTTATAGTTTTTATTCTTTTTACTTTTTCTAAATCATCGTTTCCATTGGCTGTACTATTTATTCTATAAAAGTCTTGTGTGTGTGTGTGTGTGTGTGTGTGTGTGTACAGCGCCAATGATTTTAGCTTTTTCTATCTTTTGCATTTTCATACCTTCTTTTTAACTTTTGTTTTTTACCTTTTTAGTTTATAATATTTATTAAAATTTTACAAGTAGTTTTGTTATTTTTATAACAATTTCTGTTTCGTTAAATATTTCTATATCAATTTTTGAATATCTTATTGTTACAGCCTCTTTCCTTAATATTATTTAATTAAAATCGTACCTTTTATTGTTGGATGTAGTAGTTTTATAAAATCAACTGCATTTTGTTCTGCTCCCACAATACTTCCATAATGTATTGGAATTGCTATCTTAGGTTTTATTTCATTTATTAAACTTGCTGCTTCTTTAAAATCCATAGTAAAAGTTCCTCCCACCGGCACAAACGCTACATCACATTTTACTTTCTTACTTTCTTCCGTTACATCTGTATCTCCTGCAATATAATAATTATTTCCTTGTAATTCTATTATATATCCTATCCATTTGCTTTCTTTTGGATGGAACTTTTTATTTATGTTATAAGCTGGTACTGTTGTAAAATTAATTCCTTCTACTATATATTTTTCATTCGGCATCACTGTAATTATATTATTTTGTTTAAATCCTTTTTTTGATGTCTTTGTTAGCAAATCTTTAGGTATTATTATAACAGTTTCATCTTTCTTCACTTTATCTATATCTTCTTCTGAATAATGATCATAATGGTCGTGTGTTATAAATATTATATCTGCATCATTATAATTTTTATCTATTTTAAATGGGTCTATATAAATGATTTTTTCTTTATTTAGTCTTATACTACTATGACATAAGACTTCTATATTTCTTAACATATATAACAACCTCCTTGTCATGTTATTTTCTGATTACATTATAACATAAAATATATTTTTTATATGTACTTAATCAAAATATCTTTCAATGTTTGCCCTTCTATTTTCATGTATTTATCATTTTCATTAAGTCTTTCATTTAATTTCCATCTCCTTTATATATCTATAAATTTCGCCCCAATTATTTACTTCTTTTATATACTCATTTTCTTCCAATTTAGTTAAATTAGTATCTCTAAAATATAATGTTTTAACATGATTATCCGCTAATTTTTTTATAATTTTCCAGTCATCATCAATCATAATATCTACTTTTTCGCTTTTACAAATTTCTAATTTATCTTCCACTTTCCAATAATATTTATTAAATTTAATATTGTTTTCTTCTAGTAACCTTATTGCATCATCTTTCATTTCTTTTACGAAGCCACCTCTTGCAGTAATGACAACAAATTTGTGTCCTTGATTTTTTAATAAATTGTATACACCTATAAAACCTGACATTAAATTGCTTTCTTTTGATACTGTTAAAAAATATCTTTCAATAAATTCTTTCTCTTGCTCATTTGTCCAATTATATCTAGCTTGAAATTTTGGTTCTTCTTTGTTTATTAAATTATTTCCTCTTAAAATATCTATATCAAATATTTCTTCATAAGTTCTAAATGTTGTTTCGCTATCTATTACTACTCCATCTAAATCTATTCCTATTTTCATATCTATTTACCTCTTATTATTTTTAAACCACTCTGCAAATATTCTTAATGCTTCCTCAGATCCATCAACTTTTCTTCTTTCCTCTCGTTCCTTAGCATCCATTTCTGCAAGTGTTTTTTCAAAATGTTCTGGTTTAAATATATACCATAAATCAGACCACTTTTCTTCTCTGTTTCCTCCTTGAATTTTATTTGCTAAATTTCCTGGGTGTTTACCATAAAAATAATGTATTTCTTTGCCATCATGAAATGCCAAACATTCTTCAAATCTACATTTTCTATTTTCTTTTCCTTGCATTAATTTTAATATACCCTCAATTCCTATTGTATCTAATGAGAAATTAACAAATGCTCTTGGAAATCCATTCAATGCTTCTATAAAAAAGCCTGTATCTAATGCTATACACGGTTTTTTCACAACTTCATATGCTTGTTTTACTTTTGCAGTTACTATTTCTTTTATATTATCACTTCTAGGTTCATCTAACTCAAAATCATATATACTAAATTTTATATTGTCAAAATACCTTTCAGCTGATTTTGCTTTTCCTTTATTGTGTGTTACAAAAACTATTTCTTCCATTATTTTATACTTCCTTTATAAAAATTTGTATTTATAGTTAATATACTTTACTTATGACATTTTATCATAAATATATAAATTTTAAAATGTTATGATATAATGTATCTATATTTTAACATCATTTCTTTATCTTTTTCTTTTCGGGTAACATTCAATTGTTTTGTATCTTTTAAAGCCTTTCCAACACAAATTGAATTATTTATCCAACGTTCATTTGAAGTTTTATGTCTTTCTTCTAATATCTTTAATGCTTATTTACTAATTTCATTTTTTATAATCCAGTTTATGTCTTCAATTGATTTATCAATGTTAAATCTTCCATTTCCTACTGGATAATATACAGAATAAAATTTATATTCATTATCATTAATTTTATTTATAAATAATTGCTTTCTACATCGTGATACCGATATTTTCTTATTTAATACTATTGAACTAACTTGATTTCCAAACAAAACTACTACCTTTGGTTTTATAATTTCTATCTCTTGTTTTAATAAATCTAAATATTCTCCATATACACTATTAGGAAGTACTCTTGCATCTATTTGTGTGCATTTTCCTAGATTAGTTATAAAATATTTGTGTTTTCTTACATCATCATATACTTGTTCTGCAAATTCTTCTGTCCATTCGCTTCCTTTAATTTTTTTTATATTTTTATATATTTTTTCATTTATTAAATTTAGTTTAAAGAACAAGTCCCAAATATTTTTCGTTCCTATCCATGGAGATTTTATGCCTTTCCATTTTTTAGATGATGCTATATTTCTTCCAGTTGGATTCATAAATACAAAACATATATCTGGATTTTCTGTGCATCCTCCATTATAAATTGAATCTAATTCTTTTGCTCCATATTTTTTCTGTAATTTATCATATTTTGGTTTTAAATCTTCTAATTTCAAATCTATTTCTCCATTTATATATTATTTACAATAAATCGAATTACATCATCTTCATTATAGTTCTTTTTATCTTTATCTCTATCTTCTTTAGTTAAGTCTACAAAATACTTATTACACTCTGGCATAATTGACATAGAATCTAAAGGATAACCGGGATTTCTCTTTTCACATGGTTTGTCTACTAAATAAAAATTACTTTTACTCCAACTATATTCTTTTTCTTCTTTTCCATTATAAATTACCATTCCATATACCCATTTTGCTGTTAATTTTCCTCCGTATTTATGTACTAAATTAGTATAATACTCAAGCATTTCATCATCAGTTAATTCTTTTCCATTTACTCTTCTTACATGAGTTCCTGGTTGTTTATCTTGTGGCAATCCTTCTATATACAAATTATTATCCATTCCAATTGTTGTTATTCCTGTTTTATCATAATATGCTTTTGCCTTTATATAAGCATTTTCAATCGCATTTTTTCCGTTTTCTTCTATATTAAGATTGATTCCTATGTCTTTAATTGTCTTAAGTTCTATACCTCTTTTTGCTAATTCATCAGCATATTTTTTTACTTTTGCTGGATTTGTTGTTGCAAATAATACCTTCATTTTTTTCATCTCCTATAAATATCTTCACGTCCTTAATAAACTATTTAATTTTTAAATAAATCTCATTTTTTACTTATTTTTATCTTTTAAATTAAATTTGTTAATCATTCCTTTAGTTGCAAAACCATTATGTTCTTTTACTCTTTCTAAAAACACTATTCCATCTAAATGATCGCATTCATGCTGTATATCCCTTGCAGTAAAACCTTTTTCTTCTTTTATAATTTTTTGTCCTTTTTCATTATAATAAGTTACTTCTATATTCGTATATCTTTTTACTTTTCCTCTTATAGATGGAACACTTAAACAACCTTCAAACTCACTTTCTGTTTCTTCAGATAGTTTTTTCCATGTTGGATTTATCATTACTGTTGTTGGTATATCTTCACAATCCTTATATGTACATTTTTCTTTATCTACTTGAATTATTACTATTCTCCTATTTATTCCTACTTGAGGTGCTGCAATTCCAAATCCTTCTGTAAAATTTAATGTTTCTTTCATATCTTCTATTTCTTGTAAAATATCTTTATTGATATTCTTTATATCTACTTCTTCACATTTGATACTTAATATTGGATCTCCAACTTCTCTTACTTTTAATACTTTTCCCAAAATATATTACCTCCAAATTATATTCATAGTAAAATTACTTTTTTAATTTTTAATTTTTCATTTCAATATATTTTTCTATCTCTCAAAACAACAAATTTAATATGATATACAGATTTATATTTTGAAGCAATTAATTTATCGTATGATTCTGTTATCAATTTCAATGCTTTTTCAGGAGTCTCCCATAATAATTTAGCTCCATGTATCTCCATTTATATGTTTTGTTAGTGCCATAATAAAAGCATTTCTTGTTAAATCTATTCTTGACACTTCATCTTTTGTTAAAATGCTGATTCCACCTTTTCCCTTACCTAATTCTTTTCCGCTAAATATTTTATCCATAACTTTCCCAAGTTCAGTTTCTTTTATTTCTTCTATATATTTACTTGGAATTGGAAATCCTTGACTTGTTCCTATACTTTGTAGTCCTTCTTTACTTTCCACCACTACACAATTTATATCAATCCATTCTCCTAATAAATTAGTAATTCCTGCTTCACTCGATACAAAATAATCAGCTTTTATATTATTATTTTTTGCATATTCTTTTAAATTTTTTACTCTATTTTTAGCCCCTTGTAATATTTCTTCATTTAGTGGTTGATCTCCTACATCTGAATTTACAGGTATTCCTTCTATTTCAACATTATTAAAATATCTTTCAAAAGCTTGTTTTGCTCCTTCTATTTTTCCTGGATTTTTCGTTCCCATTAATACTTTCATTTAACTTTTATCTCCTTTATATATCTATAAATTTTACCCCAATTGCTAACTTCTTTTACATCTTGATATTGATTTTGTAAGTATCATATCTATTTTTCCTTCCATACAATCTGCAATCCTTCTCATAAAATCTGTTCTTTTATAATCTAATGTTGCAGATATTGCTTCATCTGCATATATTCCTGCAAATTGCCATTCTGATTTACTATTTATTTTTTCATCATAATACTTT
>CANQVM010000055.1 GCA_947627265.1 uncultured Clostridia bacterium
TAATGAACATTTTGTAATTTCTTAGATTTCTCAAATTCTTTCATTTTACATACCTCCTTTTACTTTGCTAAATAAAATAAAAAAAGTGAATTGTATTTTATCAATTCACTTAAACATTAATTTAATTTTATTATTCTTTTATATTTATCGAAAAAGCAAATATTAAACTTGCTCTAACTTATATATTAGTCATTTTTTTTTGGTATAACTTCATCTAATACTTTATAATATTCTTTTATTATTGTCCTTAAATTTTCACTGTTTCCATATAATGCATCTTTAAATTCTTCTATACCTGTTTTTTCGTAATCCTTTTTAGTAAAATCATTTACATATTGTATATACTCATTAACTCTGTTTTCAGATTGAAATACCCATGGTTTCTTCGGGTATATAAAATGAATAACATGGAAATCATCAATATTATGTTCTTGCATGTGAACATAGTACTCAATATATGGAAAGAATATATTATATTTATTTTGTAAATGTAATTGCGTATTATTTTTCCATTCGGGATATGCTTCTTGCAAAATATCTTGGTCTCCAATACTCTCTCTCTTATTTAAAATTGTTTGAATAATTTTTTTAAATTCATTGATTTGTTTTTTATTAGGTTCTATTACCATAACCCCTGATGTTAATTCCATCCATCTACTTGTGATATTAGGTCCATAGTGTTTATCAATGACCGCTGACATATTAGATTTTCCAAATAATTCATCAATATTTTTAGTTACGAATATATCACTATCAAGAAAAACAAGTTTTTCAAATTCAGTTAAGCTAAATATATTTAATTTTTCAAAAGTATAATTCCATCTTTCCTTTTCTGTTGATATATTTTTGTTAATAATCTCTTTGGGAATAAGCATTTGCGCTTGATTATTTCTAATTGTTGAAATAGAAATTTTTTTTAGTATATTCTCTGTTTCTTCAGATATAGCGTTACTTAATAGTACACATAAAGGATATTTAGAATTAACTTTTTTTAATGATGCATCTAATGCAAGTACGCCATCTATATATTCTTCTGTTGATAGTACTGTTATAAAAGCTTTTTTATTCATTATTTTATCTCCTATATTTTTACTATATAATATCTTTTAGTATAATACCTTTTATTTTTTTCCAAATTTCATTTACATTTAAAAATTGTTCATAATCTTTTTCTACATTTTTATCATATTTGTCTAATTCTACAATTAAATTATTGAATTCTTGTGTATTAAAAATTTTGTTCATTTCTGGTATAGCTTTTTCTAAATTTTTTCTTGTTTGTTCTATTTCTTCATGGTATGTATCTTTGTTTATTATATACAAATATAAAGGTCTATATTTTATCCAGCCTTTTGATGCACTTATAAATCTTTTTTTTACATTTTCATCTGTAATTTTTCCAACTTCTATTTTATCTGGATACTGTTTTTTTAAAATACTGGTATATTTTAAAAATGGATCATGGAAATGGTAAACTGGAATTTCCATAACTTTTACTTCTTTTAAGGCTAATGTAAAGAAGATATCTTCTCCGCGTGCTCCTTCTGGATTATAAAATGCTGGCATTTTTTGAACTTTTTGTAAATTTAAGCATAGTGGTGAACCTGATATTATAACTTCTTTATTAGTTTTTAAATTTATTCTATTATCTATAACTTTTTTATCTGCATAGGTAATACCTTCACTTAACATCCAATATTGTTTTACTTTTTCCCACGATGTAAATTCATTTTTAACTGCATTTATAAATGCCTCTACAGCGCTTATATCTTCAACTGTATCTAGATTAATATATGGAATTGGTGATGTATAGCCACATCTAAGGCCTAATGTTATATCAGCATTTTTCATGTTTTCTATATGTTTTAATATATTATTTTGCATTTTCCATTCTATTTTATTATTCTCATTTTTAAAGCAAGCAACTGGATACTCATCATCATCCCAAAATAAAAAATAATCTATTTTGTCTTTAACTGCCATATACATCAATGTATTTCTTGCTCTTCCATAACCATAGCCAAAAAACAAATCTGCTTGCTCTTTTTTTAGAATATTTTTTTCTATTAACTTCTTTTTTTCATGTTGTATATCCTCTGGTGCTATATATTTTATTTTTATATTTTTATAAACTTCCGGATCTAATTGATAAAATTCTTCTTTATTTACATTTTGAAATTTCACATCAAATAATATAAAGATTGTTAATTCAATATTCTTCTTTTGTGTTTGTTTTAATAAAAGCTGATAGGTATTGTTTATAATCTCGCATATATTTGGTCTTCCTGTAATAAATCCAATACCAAAATGAAGTTTTTCGTTCATATACTTTCCCTCTTTGAATTATATTAGTTTTTATTATATCACTTTTTTTTTATTCGTGCAATAATTTATCTTTAAAAGAATGGTATAAAATTCATATATTGACAATTATGTTAAATTGTAGTATAATTTAGGTGATGTGCAGCATAGACTGTACAAAAAATATATCGGGCTAATTGCCTGAAAGGAGGCTAACAAAATGTTAGCAATTACAGTAAAGGTTAAAATTTTGAAGGAAGAGGTGGTTTCTGCCATAGTTTTTGGTGAAAAACTTGTAAAATCACTTGATGAATTAAAACCTGATAGTGATTATCGCAAGGAAATCGGTATTTTTGCTGTTCGATTTCCCGAATGGAAGATCCTTCGGGATGAACAAAGAGATTGCCTTAATCTAATTCGAAAAATATGTACAGGCGAAACTTCCATATCTGAGGCTAGAGCTTCTCTTCAGAAGGGGGTTGAGGAACTCAGAGCAATTGATGCATGGCTTGGAATTCCAAAAAAATAAAACTTTGCTTCTCTGACCAAAGCATTGTAATGTTTTAGTCACAAAAATGAGTCTTTCGTGTATTTTACGCTAGAGACTCTTTTTGTTTTTATTTTTATTTTTGTATTTATCTCTACTTATAATTAAATAATTTTATGAGTATATTATATCATTGTTATTTTTTTACAATATTATATGTTATAATTTTTTAATATAAGAAATAATAAATTTTATATTTTTACATTTTTTACTAGACAGGTTTGTTTGTTTGTGTTATTATACTAATATAAAACAAAAGAAATGGAAATATTATTATTTCAAGATGGAGGTTAAAATGTTAAAATCTAAAAAATTAAAATTTTTTGTTATATCAATTGTATTTGCTTTAGTATTTGGAATTAATTATTGTTTTGCTGTTGAATTGAATTTAACAGATGATTTAACAACAAATTTTTCTTTAAATAATACATCAAATAATTCTAATTCAACTGCTAGTAATGCTACAAATGATATAGATTCTGATAGTAATACTACAAATACAAACTCAAATTCAACAATGAATACTACAGACTCTGCAACATATAGCGGTACATCTAATACTTCTACTACAGTAAGCAATGCTTTACCAGAAAGCAATTTAGGATTATCCAATATTCTTAATATATTCATCATTGTAATTGGAGTTTTATTAGTATTATTAGGTATAGCAATTTTAATAAGATTAAAAAAATAAAATTATAAAAAAATTTAATTTAAAAAGTCCTATTGGACTTTTTATTTTTTCAATTTTTAACATTATTTTTCACTTTTTTTACAGGTATATTTTATTAAAATTTTAAAATACTAATAATATAAAATTTTTAAGTAGGAGGATAATTTTATGTATAAAAAAATACTAATTAATCTTTTAATTATAAGCTTTTTCTTTTTTACATGTACATTTTGTTTTGCAAACGAAGGTGCCAATATGATTAAAGATGCTGCAAACGATGTAAGAAATGTTGTTGGTAATGCTGAAAATACAGTAGAAAATGCAGCAAAAGATATTTCTAATGCCTCAAAAGATGCAACTGGCGATATGGAACAAGATGGAAATAATGCAGGAAAAGACATGACAAATAATCAAGAAAATGAAAATAATGTAACAGCCAATAATGGTAACTCTGGAAGAAATGAATATACTGCAACTAGAACATCTACAGATACAACTGCTAATACATTTATGGGTATGACAGCAAATGCTTGGACATGGTTAATTCTTGGTGTTGTTGCTATAGCAATTATTGCTTTAATTTGGTATTATTCTGCACAAATTCGTTCTTCAGATTATGATCATAAAGATTAGTTTTATTTATGCACTTTAAAAATTATAAATTAATATTTTAAAGTGCATTATTTTATTATTTATGTTATAATATAATTGCTAAATAAAATAAAATGAGGTAGTAAAAATATGAATATTAAATTAATTGCTAAAAATCCTACTGCATATCATAATTATATTATTGAAGATAAAATGGAAGCTGGTATTGTACTTACAGGTACAGAAATCAAATCTATAAGAAATGGAAAAGCAAATTTAAAAGATACATATGCTGATATAAAAAATGGTGAAGTTTATATAGTTGGTATGCATATTAGCCCATATGAACATGGTAATATTTTTAATAAAGATCCTTTACGCAATAGAAAACTTTTATTAACAAGAAAAGAAATTAATAAGCTTTCAGGTTTAGTAAAACAAAAAGGATATAGCCTAATTCCAATAAGTATGTATTTTAAAGGAAGTATTGTAAAAATTGAACTTGGCTTTGGTAAAGGTAAAAAACTATATGATAAAAGACAGGAACTTGCAAAGAAGGATGCTCAAAAACAAATTGCTATTAACTTTAAAAATAAGCAATATTAATATAGGTTAATTTAATTAAATATAATATATGTTAGTATATAAGAAAGTTGAGATAAATTTTTTTACATATTTTATCTCAATTTTCTTATATTATGGAAAATGTAACTATTTTTTGTTTGTATCAGCTATTCTCTACATTAATTCAAGTTTTTATATTTTATTGGCTGAACAAAAAACATCTTCCATTTTATGTTTTACAGTGTCCTTTATTAATTCTCTAGCTGGTGTTAGATATTTTCTTGGATCAAATGCATTAGGCTCTTCTACTAAAATTTTTCTAATTCCTGCTGTCATTGCTAAACGTAAATCTGTATCAACATTAATTTTTGATACTCCTGACTTACTTGCCTCATTTAGTATTTCATCTGGAACTCCTTTTGCACCTGGAATATCTCCGCCATATTTATTGCACATTTCTACTAATTCTGGTATAACTGTTGATGCTCCATGTAATACAATAGGTGTGCTTGGGATTCTTGCTTTAATATCTTTTAAAATATCAAATCTAAGTTTTGCTTCTCCTTTAAATTTATAAGCACCATGACTTGTACCAATTGCAATTGCTAAAGAATCACATCCTGTTCTTTTCACGAATTCTTCAGCTTGTAATGGATCTGTATACATTGCATCAGAAGATGCAACATTAACATCATCTTCAATTCCTGCTAATTTTCCAAGTTCAGCTTCAACTACAACACCTTTACTATGTGCGTAATCTACTACTTTCTTTGTTAAATCTATATTTTCTTCAAAATCATATTTTGATCCATCAATCATAACAGAAGTAAAACCGTGATCAATACACATTTTTGCTGTTTCAAAATCTGGGCCATGATCTAAGTGTATTGCTATTGGTATATTTGGATGTTCTTCTACTGCTGCTTCTACCATTTTCATTAAATACCCTATTTTTGCATATTTTATTGCACTAGATGATGCTTGTAAAATTACTGGAGATTTACTTTCTTCTGCAGCATCTACAATTGCTTGTATAATTTCCATATTGTTTACATTAAATGCTCCGTATAGCAAATCCTTCTTTCATTGATTTTTTAAACATTTCTTTTGTTGTAACTAACATACTATTCCTCCATTCTTTTTAGCATAAATGCTTTCATATTCTTCTCTTATTGTATTTCTAAATTTTTAATATGTCAAGATTTTTATTACGTAAAAAAGATATAAAGCATAGTAATCTTTATATCTTTTTTCTTTTACTATTCATCTATATTTTCATAGCTTGCACACATAGATTCATCCGGTTTTTTTGTTTCACATCCATCTATTGCTTCTACCTGAATTGCTTCTAACATACATTTTTCTTTTTCATTATTGTTATATTTACAACTTGATACTGTACAGTTTATTTTTTGATTTTCTTCCATTTTATACCTCCACCATGATTAGAGTATTTGAACTATAAATTGTTCATAATATTATTATGCTAAATTTAAAAAATTCTATTCAAACTTTTAATATTATTTATTTTATCCTTTACTATATTAATTACAAATGAAATTACTACTTTTATTACTGTATCGAGTCTACTTTTCTATTCTGACTTTAATTTCTTTTTTTCATTTTCTTCTATACATTCTTTTGTAGGTTCTTTAAAACTTAAATACCAACTAATTCCATTTTGATTTTTTTCAATTTCTTTTATTCTTTCTTGTAATGTTTCAAATGTTTGTGGTGGCTGTATAATAACTGGTTGATTTGGCATCCAATTTGCAGCTGTTGATCCTTTGCTACAGTCTGCCATTTGAAGTGCTTGAACAATTCTTATTATTTCAGGAATAAATCTACCAATATTTAGTGGATAAATTAAAATTGTCCTAATAGTTCCTTTATCATCAATTACAAATACATTTCGAACTGTTTCTGTGTTACTAATATCATTTGAAATCATTCCATATTTTCTAGCAATTTCTCCATTTCTATCTGCTATAATTGGAAAAGATACTTTAACCCCTGTTTTGCAATAAATATCATATACCCATGCTAAATGTGAAGCGTTGCTAAAGTTACCAATTATGCACTTTCTATAAAATTTATATTATTCATTTGTTCTTTAACTATATTT
>CANQVM010000056.1 GCA_947627265.1 uncultured Clostridia bacterium
ATTTCTGGGGGTAAGGGGGAACTATGCCCTTTTTTCTTATTTTGGTTTTATTTTTATAAATTTTTCTTTCAAACTATACCTCTTATTTTATATTTTTTAATACAATTTCTTTATCTTTTATCATTTCACAAATAAAATTTGCTGCATTTTGTAAAATATTTTTTCGTTTTCCAAAGTTGTGTTTTTCCTGACTATAAATTTATAAATTAATTATTTCATATAGACTGTTTTATTTAACATTTGAAATTAATTCACAAATCCAATTACTATATTCTGTTGGATTATCTATTTTTAAACCTTCAATTAATCTTGCTTGTGTATATAAAATTTTGCTATATTTTTTTAATTCTTCTTTATTGTTACTATATAATTCTTTTAGTTTATTCACAATTATATGATTTTTATTTATTTCTAAAATAGTTTGTGCTTTTACTGCATCATTATTTCCTATTTGACTATTTAATGTTTTTTCCATTTCAATAGACATTGCACCTTCTGTTGTTAAACATACTGGGTGTTTATTCAATCTATTTGTAAATCTAACATCTTGAACATCATCTTTTAAAGTTTCTTTCATTAAATTAATCATATCTCTATTGTCTTCTGCTAATTTTTTTAGTTCTTCATTTTCTTCTGCTGTTCCAATATCTATATTTTCTGAACAAACATTTACAAATTTTTTTCCTTCATATTCTGTCAAAACCTTTAAAACAAATTCATCTATATTTTCTGTTAGATATAGTATTTCATATCCTTTATCCTGTACTAATTCAATTTGTGGAAGTCCTTTAATTTTATCAATTGTTTCTCCAACTGCATAATAAATTATATCTTGTTTTTCTTTCATTCTTTCAATATATTCTTTTAATGTTACTAATTTTTCATTATAAGAAGATATAAATAATAATAAATCTTTTAATTTATCTTTATTAACTTCATAATTATCGTAAGTTCCATATTTTAGTTGTGTTCCATAAATATTATAAAATGTCTCATATTCTTCTCTTGATTCTTTAAGCATTTTTTCAAGTTCTGATTTTATTTTATTTTCAATATTCCTTGCTATAACCCTTAATTGTCTATCATGTTGTAACATTTCTCTGGATATATTTAAAGATAAATCTTGACTATCTACTAATCCTTTTACAAATCCAAAATAATCTGGCAATAAATCTTGACATTTATCCATTATAAGCACACCATTAGAGTATAACTGCAAACCTTTTTCATAATTTTTTGTGTAATAATCATAAGGTAAATGATTTGGGATAAACAAAAGAGCATTATAACTATATTGACCTTCTACTTCTGTATGAATTGTTTTTAATGGCTTTTCCCAATCATTGAATTTTCCCATATAAAACTCATCATATTCTTCTTGTTTTATTTCCCCTTTTTTCTTTTTCCAAATTGGAATCATACTATTTAATGTTTCTATTTCTATTTGTTTTTCGTATTCATTGTTTGTACCTTCTTTTAGATGACTATGTTCTACTTCCATCTTAATTGGATATCTGATGTAATCTGAATATCTTTTTATTAATTCTTTTATTTTATATTCATCTATAAAATTACTGTATTTCTCATCATCTGTATCTTCTTTAATATGTAAGATAATCTGTGTCCCTATATCTTCTTTTTCACATTCATCAATACTATATCCATCAATTCCTTCTGATGTCCAACAATAAGCTTTTTCTTCATCAGGTGATTTAGATTTTACTATTACCTTATCACTAACCATAAATGATGAATAAAATCCAACTCCAAATTGTCCTATTATATCAATATCTTTTTTCTTTTCATGTTCTTGTTTAAAAGCTAATGATCCACTTTTAGCGATTGTTCCTAAATTTGTTTCTAGGTCTTTTTCTGTCATTCCACATCCATTATCTGTAATAATAATATTTCTATTTTCCTTATCCAACTTTATATTAATTTCTAAATTATTTTGTTTTACTTTAATGTTTTTATCTGTTAAAGATCTGTAATATAATTTATCTATTGCATCACTAGCATTTGATATTAACTCCCTTAAGAAAATTTCTTTATTCGTGTAAATTGAATTAATCATTAAGTCTAATACTCTTTTTGATTCTGCTTTAAATTGTTTTTTTGACATTTTAATCCCTCCAAAATTGTTCTATATTGAACTATTTTAACATGAAAATTTAGCACTGTCAATATTTAAGTGCTAAATTAGTTATAATCATTCACAATACTTAAATCTACTATTTTTATATGTATAATTGTATCCAACAATTTTATTTTCTATCTTAGCAATATATATACTTTATTTTCAATTTTGGGTTGTATAATTTCTATTTCATCCATTTTATACTTACTCATCTCTTTCTTGGAGATAAGTATATTCTATCTCCTATTAATTTTTTAAAATATTTCATAATGTTCTTCCTTCTATAAATTAAATTTTTCTTTTATCATTTTAGCAACTTTTTCTGCTGGTATATTGGTATTGTCAATTTTGTAAAAATTATTAAATATTTTTTCTCCTTCTCCTTGTTTAGAATTTAATCTATGCTTTTCAAGAGATCTATATATATCTTTTTCACTCCACTCTATATCTCTTTTTGATGCTTTATATTCTAATCTATTTGCAGTTTTATTTCTACGTAATCTTTCTTCTAATGTTGTTTCTAACTCAACTGTATAATTTTCTTCAAATAAATTCATCCATTTATCAGTTTCTGCTTTTTCTTCTTTAAAATTATATTCAAAATCAAAGCAACCTGTAAAAATAATACCTTTTTCATTACTCTTAGAAAATTCTTTAAAAATTTCATATCTTATTATACTATTCATTTTCCTAAAAACTTCTTTATCATAATCAAATATTAATCTAACCATTTCTATGGTCATATGATTATATAATAATTTATAACCAGTTATTTTAGCTAGTTCTTGACCTACGGTCATTTTTCCAACTGCCTGTGGTCCTATAATTTGTATAAATTTTGGCATAATTATTCACTCTTTCTTCATATTTTATTTGGTTACAATTCATTGTCAACCTGTAATAAGAATTTTTCGTTAGTTCATTTTTTATCTTCAATAAGCTTTATTTGTTCTATGAACATATCATAATCAGTATACATATATTTGTCGTACTCTTTTATTTCAATTTTAATCCATCTTTAAAGGCATCACCAACTCTTTGTGTTACTTTATAATATCCATGTGTATATGGATCAAATGCTATAGCTGATACTTTAGAAATATCTATATTTTCTCCGTTCATTACACTTTCATCAGCAGTTGTATTTATCACTTTTCCTATTACTCCACAATCACCATATTCTATAAATTCACATTCCATGCAAATTGGAAATTCATTTATTATTGGAGCATCTACATTTTCAGATTTAGTAGCTGTTAATTTGCTGTTTTTAAATTTGTTTGGTGTATTATTTCCAGATGCCATTCCAAAATAATCTGCCTCTACAACATGATTACTATCTGCTATTGATACTGTAAATGCTTTTCTCTCCTTTATATTTTTTACTGTCTTATGTGTTTCTGTTAAATTTAAAAATACTTGATCTCTTTCGAACATAGTTCCCCATGCTGCATTCATCACATTAACACTTCCATCATCATTATATGTTGCAATCATTAATACTGGCATTGGGAATATTCCCTCTGTTGTTTTAATATTTTTTCTCATAATACTTTACCTCCTTGTATTTTTTCAATACTTATACCACAAATTTTATATAATTATAAATACTACAAAATTATAATTATTTGTGTTTTATTTTCTTATCTTAAATCTACTATATTTTCTGTCAAAATATCTATATCAATGGCATATTTCTTTTTATTATTATCAATATATACTGGAAATTGCCTTATGTTTTTTTCTTCTATTATTTTTTCTGGATTTATCCAAATATTTTTACTTTTAAATATATACTTCTTACTATCTAATGGATTGTTCCATTCACAAATAATATTATATGGGTATTTCCCATTTACTCGATATGAAGTATTTAAAACTGTTTCATTATAATTCGCATATATTAATTCTCCATTTTCTTTTAATCTTTTTTCAAATTTTCTCTTATTAATTTTTACGAATATACCTGTTCCTCCTATTATTAGAAAAATAAGTCCAATTCCAGGAAATATTAAAAACAATAAATCCAAAGACTTCATACCTATTTTGTTAGGGTTATCTTTGTCATAATATATGTCTATTTCTTTACCTTCATAAAAATTAGAAAAATAACTATTTAATCTTGATTTGTATTTTTTCCCTTCAACAGTATATGAAACATATACTTCGTGATTTCTATTATAATTTGTACTTCTATATGATGCTATTTCTGTAATAGTTCCTATTGTATCTACTTTGTTTGCATAGTTAAAAATATTTCTAAACATAACTAATCCAATTATAACCAATATAGTCCCAATACTGGCAAATATAATCCATATTAGACTTTCTAATTTATTTTCTTTCATAAAATTTAAATCTCACTTTCAAATTACTATTTCATTTTTATTTATATTATCATAAATGCAGATAATTAGCAACTAATCTTTAGTTCCCTTTATGATTACTTTTTTATTATTGCAAAACAATATTAAATCTAAAATTAGTAAATCGTACATATTTACAATAAAAACAAAATAAAAGTATGATAAAATGCTGTTTATGTACTTCTGCTACTTCTTACATTACTACCTCTTATTGCTAATCCCTCTCTTATGTCTGTACTTTTACAAAATTGTTTAATATTAGTTCTTTTTCGTTTATTTTTACCATATATAATTGCTCCTTTTTCTTTTTGTTTAATTTATAACATAAATATTAAAAAAAATAAAGATTAGATTTTTCATCTAATCTTCATTTATCTGTTATTTAACCTTTTCTAATTCTATAGTATATTGCACATTTTTAAATAAAACTTTTACTTTTAATTTATCAGTAGCATCGTTCGGAGTTAGTCCAAATGTTTCAAAAAAGCTATATTTATCTCCTTCTATAAAATTTCCATCTTGTCTTCTACTTGGACTCATTGTGCTTTCAAATTTTTGACCTTTTTCATTTTCTACATAAGTTACTTTCTCTATATCTTTCTGTCCTGCTTTACCTTCCCAGTCATAAGTTGAGATTGGATGTCTTTCTCTTAACATATAATCTTGATAAGCTTTAGCCATTTCTTTATCTTGATTTAACCTTCTATTATATTCATCAATATCAATTTTTCCATCAATATGTTCTTGCCATAAATCTTTTAATTTTTGTGGCATCTCAGGTTCTTTTATATTAGATACAATCATTCCAAATTCAAAACCTGTTTCATATAAAGTTGCATTTGTTACTTCAAAATCTTTATTATCATTTTTTACAACTTTATAGGCTATTGATTTTCTATTATACATCTTTTCTGGAACATCTACATCAATTGACCAGTCTCCTTTTAAATTCACTATACTATTTTCATTTTCTATCCAATCATATCTTTTTAAAACTATATTTGAAAATTTGAAAAATAATTTTTTACTTTTTGGATAAGTGTTATTTCCATCTGTATACATATTATAAGTTAATTGTATATTTCCATTTTCTTTTGTTTTATTAACAATAAAACTGTTAAGACCACAATTATAATAATTTTCATTAAACTCAGCAAAATTGTAATTTAAATTATTCTCTAAACAATACTTATCAAAAGTTTCTTTATCCATACAATATAATATTTTATTTTCTTCATCTGTTACAATTAAATCTTGCAATTCAACACTTTTCAAATCATCAAAATCAATTGTATCATTAATTTTAGGATCTATTTCAAATAGAAAATGTGTACTAATATTAAGATCATCCATTAAAAAATCTTCTATTTTTGTTTTTACATTTATATTATCTAATGTTATTCCTTTTACTTCATCTGTAGCTATTGTATTTGACTTTTCATATTCCATATTAGGTTCTGCTATATATCCATTTTGGGCTGCAGTATCTATTCCATTTCCTAACCCTCGTATATAATTAATAATTCTTTCACTATTAAATGCAAATGTTACGCCAGATACAAGTATAAGACAGAACATACTTATTGCTATAACCTTTTTCTTCATTTTATATATCCTCCAATTTATTTTTTTTTCGAGAGTATATTTTTCTTTCTCTAAATTTGATAGTGCAATACTATTTTGTAGTTCTTCAAATAATTCTTTATTGCTTTTCATTTGAAATATACCCCCTTTTCTTTAATACTTTATGTAACTTCTTCCTAATTCTAAATAATTTTGATTTTACTTTTGATTCAGAAATTTTAAAATCATTAGCAATTTCATTTATACTTTTTTCATAATAATAATATTTTATAAAGAT
>CANQVM010000057.1 GCA_947627265.1 uncultured Clostridia bacterium
TTAAGGCTCTGCTTGTAATATAGCCTTTTAGGCGTTATGAGTAAAATACCTCCGGCTTAGCCGGAGGATATTTATTGTATATATACTATAAAAGATGAAAATGCTTTTATAGTATTTTTATATCGAAAAATTAAACAACATGATAAAATGCAAGTTCTATATTACAATTTTTCGGATATTAATTATAAGAGGGGTGAATGCTTATGAATTATAAATATGAAATTGAACATATTATTCCTACATCATTATCTTATGAAGAAATAAAAAATTGTATATGCAAAAAAATTGCAAGGCTAATATTATTAGAAGAAAAATAAAACTTGTAAATTTCAGAATTATATAATAAAATATTAAATAAAATAGGTATTATATAAGCATTTAGCCGTATATCATGAGAAAGGAATGTTGTATATGGTAATAAATGTATTTAAAGAAGGTAGTAATATCGTTGAAGATAATAATACTATAAAAGATGGAGATGATAATAGTGAAGTAAAAAAAATTAAATCACTCTTAGATATGAACAACTTAAAATATGTTTCTAACAATATAAAATATCTATTAAATCTTAATATAATTAATGATACAAACTGTTTTTTAAAAAAGAATAAAACTAGCAAAGTCGGAGTAAAAAAATATGAATATCGTGTTATTTTATACATAAGACTTTCAGTAGAAGATGGAGATTTAATAGATGGAGATGTTAGTCGAAGTATTAAAAATCAATTATTATTTTTATTAGATGAATGTAAAAAAAGAGGATGGGTTGTTGTAGCAATTTTTTGCGAAGAAGGGATATCTGGAGCTGATGATAATCGACCAGAATGGAAAAAGTCATTAAGTTTTTGTGAAAATGGTAATACTGAAATTGTTTTATGCAAAAGTCAATCAAGATTTTCAAGAAGTATGGAAATGATTGAAAAATACTTACATAATGAATTTGTAACATGGAATATTAGATTTGTTGGATTAGTTGATAGTACTGATACTTCTGTTGCTGGAAATAAAAAAACAAGACAAATTAATGGATTAGTAAATGAATGGTATGTAGAAGATCAATCTATAAACATTAGAGCAATTTATAAGAATAAACAATCAAATGGTTTATATTTGGGTTCTTTTGCTCCTTATGGCTATAAAAAAGATCCAAAAGATAAATATCATTTAATTATAGATGATGAGGCTGCAAATATAGTAAAAACAATATTTAGTATGTATGAAGAAGGAAAAGGAGCATCGAAAATATGTAGATATTTAAATGAAAACAAAATACTCACGCCTACTGAATATAAACATCGAAAGGGTTCAAAATATAACTGTCCAAAGTTTGAATTTGATAAAATAATTAAATATCAGGTAGAAAAAGGAGATTCATTAGTATCTATAGCTGATAAATTTAATTCTACTGTTCAGGAAATAAAGACATATAATTCTTTAAATAATGAGAATATTAAAGAAGGAGATATTATAATAATTCCTGTTTTACATGTATGGAGAACGCATATGATTTATCGAATATTAAATGATTCAGTATATATAGGGACACTCACTCAACACAAAAAAGAAACAATAAGTTACAAAAATAGAAAATTAAGAAGTGTACCCAAAGAAAATCAAATTGTAGTTCCTCATTGTCATACACCAATAATAGATATGGAAACGTGGAAAATAACAAATTCAAGGATTGGGGAAGGAAGAAAAGTAAAGTCATCAAACAATGGTGAAATACATCTATTTTCTGGAAAATTAAAATGTGGAAGTTGTGGGCATACTTTTGGAAGAGATACTAATAAGTATAAAGGAAAAGTATATGCTTATTGGCATTGTCTGTTTAGAGGGAATACTGCAAAATTTTTATGCAATAATAGTATTTCAATAAGAGAAGAAGATTTGTATTATATAGTCCTAAATGAAATAAATAATCAGTTAAAAATATATTATGATGAAAACTTAATAGAAGAAAACTATTATAAACAAAAAGTATCTAATTCATTACAAGAAGAAGTAAATATATTAGAAGCTGAAAAGTTGGAAATAGAAAAAAACATTAATAAAAAAGAAAATTTGATAGTTTCATTATATGAAGATAGAACAAACGGAACTCTTAATTTAGAAGAATTTACATTAATAAAAAATAAAAATAATATAGATATAAAAAATTACAAAGAAAGATTAAAGCAAATAGAAGTTACTTTAAATAATTTGAGTTTAAAGAAAAAGGATAAAATAGATGCTGAAAATATATTAAAAAAATATACTAAAATAGACAAATTAGAAAAAAATATATTGGATGAATTTATTTCAAAAATATATATTTATCCTTATGATTCAGAAAAAAAATGTAGAAAAATTAAAATAGAATGGAATTTTGAATCACAATAATTTTTTTGTGTATATGTCGAACTGACACAAGATAATCCAATTACAAAACCAAGATCAATCGTATTTGACCCAGAATATATTATAAAAACGATAAAAAGTGCTTTGGATGGTGAACAAATAAGTCCGATTTTATTATAATTATAATTTTGTTATTAATAAGCCCATAAAAAGATAAAATATTTTAAAAGTTGATATAATTTACATTAAAAATATAGGAGAATTAAATGGAATTAAAAAATAAAAAAACATTTAATATATTAGGTATAAGTTTATATAAATTGTCTACTTATTTTATAATATATAGTTTTTTAGGTTATATTATAGAGACTATATTTGCTATAGCTACTAAAGGTGTTTTAGAATGTAGACAAAGCTTTTTATATGGACCATTTCTGCGGAATATATGGAGTTCGGAGCAACTGTTATTATACTATTTTCAAAATATTTCAATAAAAATAAAATAACACTTTTTTTAGGTGGCTTTTTTATAGGAGCTGTAACAGAATATATTATAAGTTTTTTAGTTGAAATAATGATGCAAATTAGATGGTGGGATTATTCAGATAGAATTTTAAATGTAAATGGAAGAATTTGCATTCTTTATTCTATATTTTGGGGAATCTTAACAGTATTATTAATAAAAAGATTTAACCCTAAGATAGATAAAATGATAGATAAAATAAAAGAAAAAATTTCAAATAAAGTATTAAAAAAAATAGTTATCATTACAACTATATTTTTAGTAATCGATTGTGTTTTAACATGCTATGCGCAAGAACAATTTATAAATAGAATGATTGTAGAAAATAACATAGAAGTAGAAAATAAAGAAGAAATAATTGAAAAATATAAAAGAACTTATAGTAATAAAACATTATCAAATTTTATCAATACTTTTTGGAATGATAAAAAAATGATAAAAACATTTCCAAATATAAAAATACAAGATAAAGAAAAAAATGTAATTTATTTAGATAGTCTATTACATGATACTAAAAGTTATTATTTTAAAATTTTTGAAAAGTAGGTAAGACTCATATTTCATTTATATGATTAACTTACTTTTCTTTTTATTATAAGTTTAACCTTATGTTTCTATACAAAAACATTATATATAAAAATAAAGAGAAAGGTAATATTTATATGAAGTTTTATATTTTACAAAATTTATGCTATAATATCATCAGCTTAAAATGAAAGAATGTGATAAGATGATAAGAAAAAAGCATAAAAAGACAAAACAACATAAAAAATATTATGAGCAATACGAAGAGCCAAAGGCTATAAAAGAAATGAAGAAAAGCAAAGAATTAAAACAAAAGAAAGAAAAATATAGACAATATGAAGAACCTATGGCTGTAATAGAAATGAAAAAGAATAAAAAATTAAAAAATGAAAAAATACCAGAGGATAACAAAACACCCAAAAAGAAAAAAATTAAAAAAATAATAATTTTATTTATTATACTAATAATTGGAATTTTAGGAATTAAACTTGGTATATATACATATAACTGGAAATTACTTGCAAAAGATATGATTATAAATAAAAATTCAATTGTAAAAGATATAGATGGAAATGTAATTGCTACATTAGGAAGCGAAAAAAAACAAAAAAATATATCATTAAATGAAATTCCAGAAAATTTAAAAAATGCATATATAGCAATAGAAGATGAAAGATTTTACTCTCACAATGGTATAGATATAAAAAGAACGGCATCAGCCATTGGTTCTTATATAATACATTTAGGGTCATCATCATTTGGAGGAAGTACTATAACACAACAATTAGTAAAAAATCTTACAGGAGATACTTCAGAAAGTATAACAAGGAAAATTACAGAATGGTGGAGAGCATTACAGCTAGAAACTTGTGCATCAAAGGATGAAATATTACAAGCATACTTTAACATTATATATGTAGGACCAAGTATATATGGAGTTGAAGCAGGATCAGTGTATTATTTTAGTAAATCTGCTAAGGACTTATCATTAGAAGAATGTGCATTTTTAGCAGGAATTAATCATTCTCCAAATTCTTATAATCCTTTTTCTGAAAATAAGGATGAAGAAAAAATTATAAAAAGAACACAAATAGTTTTATCTAAAATGAAAGATTTAGGATATATAAAAAGCGAAGAAGAATATAATAATGCACTTCAAAACTTAGATAATGGATTAAAATTTAAAAAAGGAGAAATATCATCCGATGATGGAGTGTATTCTTATCATACAGATGCTCTTATTTCAGAAATAACAGATGATATAGCAAAAAAATATAATATCTCAACTAAATTTGCATCAAATTATATTGATATGGCAAACTTAACAATTTATAGTACGCAAGATACGAAAATACAAAAAGAAACAGAAAAAGAATTTGAGAATAAAAAATATAGTTTAATATCAAAAAATGGTAAAGACTTTTCTCAAGCAGCAATGGTAATAATAAATCAAAAGACTGGATATGTTGTTGGATGTACAGGAGGATTGGGAGAAAAGACAACAGCACGTTCTTTAAATAGGGCAACGCAAAGTGTAAGACAAACAGGTTCTGCAATAAAACCAATTGCAGTACTTGCACCTGCAATTGATAAAAAAATAATAACAGCATCAACAATTTTAGATGACACTGAAAAGGATTTTGCAAATAATTATCATCCAATTGATTATAGTAAAAGCTTGGGAAAAGTAACTGTTAGGAGAGCAATAGAATCTTCCCAAAATATACCTTTTGTTGAAATTATAGAAAAATTAACTCCTAAAACAGCTATAAAATATTTAGAAAAAATGGGTATTACTAGTTTAACAGATAAAGACAATAACCTTGCATTATCTTTACGGAGGATTAGAAAAAGGAATTAGTCCACTACAAATGGCAGGAGCTTATAGTACAATAGCAAATGATGGTAAATATATAGAACCAACTTTTTATACAAAAATTGATAGACAAAATAACGATACCTTAATGAAAGTACAGCAAAAAACCAGAACAGTATTTTCAAAAGAAGTAGCATATATTCTTAAACAACTATTAACTCAACCGGTATTGGGAGAAAATGGTACAGCAACATATTGCAAAATTTCTGGAGTTGATGTTGCAGCAAAAACAGGAACAACAGATGAAAACTATGATAGATGGCTTTGCGGATTTACTCCATATTATACAGCTGTAACATGGTATGGATTTGATGAAAATGAAAGTATAGAATTTAATCAAAGAAATCCAGCGGGATTAATCTGGGCAAATGTTATGTCAAGAATTCATACTGGGTTAAATACAGCAAGATTTCAAAAACCAAGTGCAATTACAGAATGTAAAATATGTGCTAAAACAGGTAAAAAAGCAAGAACAGGATGTACTGATACATATACTGAATATTTTTTATGGTTTACAGAGCCAGAGCCATGTGATATACATACAGGGTCAGAAGTAAAGGAAAAAACAAATACTCAAAGTACAGTAACAGAAATTATTAAGGGTATTACTAATGAAATTGATGAAAAAGAACCAGAAAAAATTGATAACAATAATACTAACAATGATAATACTAATACAACAAATAATTTTATAGAAAATATAACAAACAATACTGTGAATAATTTGAATACACAAAATAATGATACAAACAATAACACAAATCCAAATAATGTAAAAGATACAAATAATTCTATTAATAACAATAACTTAAATTCTAATAATACACAAGATAATAACATATCAGATTCAAATAATAATATAAATACTGATATAGATATAAATTAGTAAAATATTTATAAAATAAAAAATGGAAAAGCCTACAGAAGATGAAGTTTATAATTAGCTTGTACAAAATAAATAAAAAAGTGATACAAATGTAATATAATTAGCATAAATAATATGTGGGAAAAATGAAATAAAAAAATAGACAAAAGAAGCACCAACTGGTATGATGTTTTT
>CANQVM010000058.1 GCA_947627265.1 uncultured Clostridia bacterium
ATTTCCTCCTTTCCTTGTAATTAAGATAGATGTTCAAGCATTAACGAGTTACGGATATCTTATGCAGAATGCATAAGCATTTCACATTGTCTTTAACTTGTAAAAATTATATAAGAACATAAGTCAAATTACAATAAAAGTGAATTTTGTATTAAATTAATAATAATGTTATCTATATATTCTTTTTGAGTAACAGTATCTGCTACAATACAATCATCATAAAATTTTATCTTTGTATTTTCAATAGTATATTCTTCTAATAATATATAAATCACCTCTTTAAAATTTATGAGAAAAACATAAAAAAATACAATTTTAAATTTAAAATGTTGTAAAATATTAAAGTTTATAGTATTCTAAATTTTAGGAGGGTAAAAATATGAAAAAGAAAACAGCTATATTAATTATCATAATATTATTAATTTGTGCAGGATTAGCAATATATTTTTTTAATAAAAAAGATAAGGAAAATGGAAGTTTAAATGTTTCTTTTGATAATATAAAAGAAAGAAATTATAATAAAGTTGGAAATAATTTATATTATGAGAATGAACTCATTGAAACCAAAGGTCGAGGAAATAAAGAAGCAATATTAAATCACTATAAAATAATATCTAATTATATGCAAAATAATTTTCCATATATAAATTTTTTCATATATAATCTTAATTATGATGATTTGGATGGCACTATATATTTTAATGGTTATCAGATGATTAATATGGTTGTAATAGAAGGTACAAATTTTACCTTAGCCATTAAAGATAATAATATTTCGGGAGATATTTTCTTTAGTAATCATAATTTTATTAATACAACTATAGATACAACAAATATTATTAATATTAATGATGCTAAACAAAAAGCGTTAGACTTAGCAAAAGAAAATCGTAAAGAAATATTTAGTTCAGTATCCAATAAGAATACAATACAAGGAGAATGCTATATAATGTACGATGAAAATAATAATCTTTGCTACAAAGTTGTTATGAATAATGGTAGCTATGTAAAAATAAATGCTATTACTGGAAAAATAATTGATACATATTTTTTTAATGGAATTTACTATTGATATTGAAAGTAAGTGAATACAAATTTTTGAATTTAAACATTAGGCTAGAAACGAGTCTTTAGTTTAACTATAAACGAGTTTCCTGAAAAATTAGGGGGGTACTATAAAAAGTATCCCCTATATTCTTAATCAAAAAATTATTTTAAATCTCCATCAATATAAGCTTTGAGCAATAGTTTCAAATCATCAATTTGAGATTGCAAAGATTTACCAATATCAGTATCTTTAACACGTTTTCTATATTTAACGAATTGTTTTAAAATAGTTTGGCTCTTAATATCTAAGCCATCTAAAATAGCTTTATTTTTAGATTCAAAAGGTTCATTTGCAGCTAGAACTAATCCATTTGAATTATATGTTAATGTATAACCTGCAAGTCCGGTAGATTTTTGGTATGACTTTGCAAAGCCACCATCAATAATAATTAATTTTCCATTAGCTCTAACAGGACTTTCTCCATCTTTGGCCTTAACAGGCATATGACCGTTAATGATATGCCCATCTTTAGAAGTAATTCCAAAATTCTTTAAAATCATATCACATATTTTTTCATCATTTAAATAACTATAATATGGATTTTTAGCTTCAGCATGAGTAGTTTTATCATCTATAAAATACCTTTCGAAAGTAGCAACTTTTTCTTTTCCAAATAGTGGAGAATTAGGACTACACCATAAATACCACATAAAGTCGATTTCATTTTGATTACCTAAATCTTTATCACCAAAAAATGCTTTATTAGCGATATTTTCCAATTGATCCATTAGTTCTTTCCCTTTTACATTTTTGCCCATTATTTTAACTTCTTTAAAATTACCGTTTTCATCTAATGGTATGCAACCATGATATAAAAGATTATCATTATACACTTGATACATATGACCTTTAGAATACAAAAATGTTATATGCTTCATTAATTTTTCACTATTTGCAAAAGAAAATTTTAATCTGTCAATAATTTCTTCTTCTTTTTTTGTTAATCTGTAAGGATCATTTTTATCAATAGTAGGGAAGTTACTGTCATTTAATTTATATGTATTTTTTCCAATAGTTATTTCTGATTTGTTATAATCAATTTTATCTAAAAGAAGTCTGTCATCCATATTATATTCTGGATGTTTTTTTATTAATGCACCTTCAAGTTTAAATTGTATTACAGCAATTGCTTTTTGAATTTTAGACATTAATATTTTGTCAGAATTGGTATAACGTGAGAATTCACAAATTTTTGGCAAGAATTCTTTACATGGATCATTTTTATATGTTTCTTGAGCAAATATAGAGAGTGGTCTAATATTTATTCCATATCCTTCCTCAAGTGTTGATAAATTATCATATCTACTACATATTCTAACAACATTTGCGATACAGCTTTCATTACCGCAAGCTGCACCCATCCAAAGAATATCGTGATTACCCCATTGTATATCGATAGAATGAAAATCTATTAATGTATCCATTATAATAGGGGCACCAGGACCTCTATCATAAATATCTCCAATTATATGAAGATGGTCAATTGCCATTCTTTTTATTAGAGAAGATATTGCTATAATAAATTTATCAGCACGATGTAAATCAATTATACTTTTGATTATCTGATTGTAATAGTTTTGCTTGTCATATTCACTATCATTTTGAGAATGTAATAATTCATCAATTATATAATCAAAGTTTTTAGGCATAGCTTTTCTAACCTTTGAACGCGTGTATTTAGAGCTTACTGCACGAGCTACATCTATTAAGCGATAGAGCATAATTTTGTAATATTCATCCATGTTTCTATTCGTACTTTTTTCTATTTTTAATTTTTCTTCCGGGTAATATATTAATGTTGCTAAATCTTTTCTATCTTCTGCGGTTATTGAATTGCCAAAAATATCTTCAATTTTACTTTTTATAATACCTGAGCCATTGTTTAATATCTGAAGAAATGCCTCATATTCACCATGTATGTCACTCATAAATAGTTCGGTTCCCTTTGGTAAGTTTAATATTGCTTGAAGATTAATTATTTCTGTTGCTACTTCATCTATATTTTTATATGTTTTACTAAGTAAACTTAAATATTTTTTATTTATTTCATCCATAATAAAATCCATTCCTTTCCCGCTTTGACTAAAGGTACACATGGTAATGAAAAATTATATTCTTTCAAACTATACCTCTTCTATAAAATAATTATATATTGTATTATACCATATTATATAATATATGTACAAGAAAATTACTTAAACGATAGAAAAAGATTACAACTTTGCCATTGATTGTAAAATATCATTATTATATAATAAACAAAAAAAGGGAAAAATGATATGAATAATTATTAACTACTAAGATTATAAGAGATTCAAAAGAAATAATGAAATTATTAGAAAGAGATAATGTCAAAGAAGAAGTTAATAATTATTATATATATTCTATTGCAGATAAGGATACTCCACAATTGTCTGCAGATAGACTAGAATATACACTTTCAAATGGGTTAGGAGCAGCAGATAAAATATGGGGATTAAGTGAAATTATGAAGAAAATGATTAAAAAAAAACTAATAACCTTAAATGATTTATATACCTTATCTGAAAAAGAAGTAATAGAAAAGATAAGTAATTGTAAACAAGATAATATTGCTAAATGTTTTGAATTATGGAAAAATGCTACAGTAATAAACGAATCTGACACAAAAGTAGATAATACATATTGTGTTAGTATAGATAAAATAAAAATATCTACAACAGAATAAACAAATGCTAAGAGTTTTTAGGCTCCTAGCATTTGTTTTGTTGAATCTGAAAGAAACTATCTTACAAATTTCCACAGTTCAGAAATTTTTACTTTCACACGATTCATGATTTTGCCTGGATTATCAGTGGTAATGCTCTCTACGAATCTTGTTATGGAGAAAACATAATGCTTCATTCTTTCAAGATAGACAACTTTCCGTTAGTCAGGAGGATTTCCCCACGAACTAGCTCTTCTTTGTCAACGATTTCGATGTAGGAAATAAAAATCTTTCCGCATTTGGAAATATCCTCATTTGATAAATCGAAAAATTTAATCATCTTTTCATACACTTCAGCTACAACTAGACAATTGTCTAAGCCCAATAAATATTCTTCAAAATCCTTACAATTTCGTGATACGAAAATTTCGGATATTTTCTCGTAATTATTAGGTTGGATTTTAATTCTCAGTACATGCGCATCATCTAGTTTTAACGTAAGATAGCAGTAATATTTGAAATAGCAGATTTTAAGTTCTTTATCACATCTTTTGATTTCTTTGAGTCGCAGAGTGACTTTGGGTACACTTTTTCCTTTTTCACTGTTATCGTTAGTGATGTAGTATCTTGTTTCTTCTCCATCTGTTACAAGAATTTGTGAAAAGAAGTCAATCAATCCACCGTAGAAAAGTGAAATACTGATTTCTGTACCAAGTGCAGTAATACACTTGAATGAATTACTTCTTTCATCATATTCACTAAGCTTAACAGGTGTCTTTAATCCAATGAGTTCAATGAAATCAGCAAAATTTTCAAATTTCCATCCATTGTGTATATTCCACTTTGTTATAGCTTCCTTGAGCACCGCTGTATCACAAGCAATATCATTCTTTGAATGTCGTTTTTTTGCTTTCGATGTTACAGCATCTACAACTTCTTTGTTCCGTGAAAAAAAATCTCTTAAACCCATAAATATACCTCCATAGTAATTACTAATACGGGGTGTATCAGTAATTTGTACCTTTTATTGCTCCTGGTACCAAGGATAATTTACTTATATTATACCATATAATTTTAGACATTGCAAAAATTATAAGATTTATCATTGCAAAACCAATTTGTTTAGAAAAAAAGAAGTAAGTGTATTTTATTAAGTACACTCAGTGTAATTATATTTTGTACAGCCAATAGCCCTAAATTTTTTAAATTTACAACATGATGGTACAGAAGAATTAGCTCATTTAGAAATGGTTGGAACTATTGTTCATCAACTTACAGATGGAGCATCAATTGAACAAATTGAAGAAGCTGGTTTAGCACCATATTATACAGATCATGGGGTAGATGTATATCCATCATCTGCAGCGGGAGTACCATTTACAGCAGCATATATTGCTTGTAAAGGAGATCCAATTGCAAACTTACAGGAAGATCTAGCAGCAGATGTTGCAACTCGGACGGTACAACATAATAAAAAACACAGAAAAATGAACCAATATAAAAATTTATAAACCTGTGTAAAATGTTATTAGGGTAAATAATAAAATACAAAACTTAGCAGCACAAAGATGTGCTGTTTTATTGTCGTATTTAAAATAGTATTTACATTTTTTAAAAATGGAGGTATAATTAAAATTAATATATTATTACAGCAGCAACGGTTTCATAAGATTTGATATACATATAGAAAGATGTAAACATTGAATTATAATAAAGATATTACATTCATTAGCAATTATATGGGAGGTGCAATAATTGGAAAATAAAAAGTATATAGCAGATTTGTTTTCTAAATATGAAGATGATATGCAACACGAAATTCAAACTAATGATATATTAAAAGTACATCATGAACTAATAGATATGACTGATGAATTTAATAAAGAATTATCGGAGAAACAGCAACAAAAACTACAAGATGTATTAGAATTAGAACATAGTTACGGAGCTTTAGAAAGTGAGCAAGTATTTATTTTTGGATTTTCCTTGGCAATTAAATTATATACAAGTGGGTTACTAAACGATAAATGTTAGAAAAGAGTATCTAAATTTAACTATAAAAGTAAAAAGATGATAGTATTTTTAACTAGCATCTTTTATTTAAAATAGTACAGGTTAATATATTAGCCCAAAAAAGAATTTGAACTCAGTTCAACAAAACAATAATTTTGTAGAAGTAAAAAATTAAAATGCTATAAATAAGCACAAAATTTAGTATTTAGTTCAACAAAATTTTAAAAATATAGTATAATTTTAGTTCAACAAAATTTTATAAAAGGAGTTTTAATATAAATGGATCAAGAATATATAGAATATTTGAAAGACAAAAATAAAACAAATGGAACAATAGAAACTTATGTATTGAATTTAGAATG
>CANQVM010000059.1 GCA_947627265.1 uncultured Clostridia bacterium
CATCTCCACTTATTACAAGGGTAATTAATGGTAAGAGGTCCATATACTTTTTGGTATTTATCTTTTAATTCTTTTACCTGTTTACAGTATTTGTTGTGTAAACAAAGTGCTTTTTGATCTTCTGGGTGAGTATCTAAATATAATGCAAGTTCATTAATAGCAAAATCATATGATCTAATTTGATCTATCATTTCTCTTCTTAAATCGCAATCTACTTTATTTTCTTCTTCACACTCAGAGTTACAATTACATCCGCAATTTCTATTTTCTTCTACTGACATTGATTACACCCCTTCCCAATCTCATTTGTTTGTTTTATATAGTTATTTTCTTCCATTGATTGCCCTGGTACATAAGGACTAACCAATTCTGGGAATATAGTTCCCATTTTTAATCCAACGGCTGGCTTAAATGTTTTATCCATATATTGATAAGGTACATAACTTTGTGCTAACATAGGATTTTTTGGAAATACATTGTATTCCTCATCAAAGCCACAGTCGCAGCTATCCATATAATCTTCATATGAAACTACATCATTACATTGATTCTCAATTATATCTGATTGAATTTCATCAGAATTGTTTTGATAGCTGTTGTTCATGCAATAGCATCTTCTACGATTTCTAAACATACTTTTCTTTCCTCCTTTTAATTTTATTATATGATTATATTCGACAAGTGACACAAACAATAATATAGATAATGTATTATTTAATAATAAATATTAAGTAAAGGATGTATAAAATATTTATATATACATTTTTGCATAAATAAAAAAACATTTTGTATATTATTCAATACAAAATGTTTTTTACTTATGCATTTTCTGTTTCTTTTTTAGCTACTATCTCTTTTCCATCATAATATCCACAATTTTTACAAATTCTATGTGGCATTACTGGCTCATGACAATGAGGACAGTTTGAAAATGTTGGTTTTTCTTTTTTCCATGTTGATCTCTTTGAATGTGTTCTTGCTTTTGACCATCTTCTTTTTGGTTGTGCCATTCTAATCCCTCCCTTGTTAAAGATATATGTATATATCTATTTCAATTTTATCAAATTTTATTTGCTAAGTAGTCTATATTTTAAGTCACTATAAAATTATACAAGTATTTTCCTTTTTTGTCAATAGTTGATACATTGAATTTTATTTAAAAATATAAAAAATAGGGTTATCCCTATTTTTTATAAATCAATTTTTACATCTTCGCGTTTTTTATCTTCCGCATTAAAAAATTCTCTTTTTACTAACCCCTTTGAATTTGCAATCATACTAGATGGAAATGTAACTAACTTTTGATTATATGATGATACATTAGAATTATAAAGTCTACGTGCTGCTTGTAAATGTTCTTCAACATCTGCAATGGCTTGTTGTAAAGTCTTATAATTTTCATTTGCTTTTAGTTCTGGATAATTTTCAGCTAGTGCATTTACTTTTGCAAAATTTTCTTCCATATCAGCATTTGCTTTATTTTTTTCTTGCATTGACATATTTTTACGTAACTCAATTGTTTTAAATATTGTTTCCTGCTCATACTTTGCATATCCTTTAACAACATCTATCATTTTTGTTAAAACATCGTATCTTTTTGTTAAAGCTACATCTATACCTGAACTTGCCTCATCAATTTTTACCATCGACTTATTTAGCCCATTAGATATCGAAATTATGTATCCAATTATAATTAAGATAATAACTATTATAATAATTGCTGGTACCACGTTTTACACCTCCTTTTTAAATAAATCATTATTAAGATTAAGTTCATCGACAAATTGTGTTATTAGTTCTATATCTTTAGAAATTTCTGTGAGTATCTCTTCTTCACTTATTTTTTTAAATACACTTCCTGGTTCAAATGAATTTTTATTATCATATATTCCAATGTGTAAACGATTATCTATAAAACAGAAAAGAAGCTTTCCTTTGTTTTCCTCATCTAATTTTTCTATTCTTTCCATTAAAAATGGAGTAATTATATAAAATGCATCATGTTCATTTTGTGCAAATACTTTAAACTTTTTATTAAAACTCTCCGACTCCATCATAACTTGTTTAAATCGTTCTTCTTTTTTTCCAAAAAATCTTTTTACTCTTGAATTTCCAAATCCCTTTTGTGCAATTTGAACATTTGCTTTAAATATTTTATTAAAATCAAATATCATCCATCTACCTTTAAATATAGTTACATATGTTGTAGTGGTATGTCCATCTGAATCAGTTGATTCTTGTTCTTCTTGTATGTGTACATCAGATTGTTCGAACTTAATATCCTTATATCTTGCTGATATATAATCCTCTGAATGATATCTATTTCCCATATTCATCATTTCAGTGCTTGCTATTGTTTGATATGGAATGCCTTCATTAGGTATATATATTAAATCTGTAAATTTTTTTTGTAAAGCTTTTTGTACAAATGTACTTTTAAATATTTTTCTATATTCAGCATTTAATTTTGATGTAGATATTACTGTAACTAATACTCCTATAAAAGGTATAAAAATTATAAAAGGTATAATAAAATTAGGTATAATTAATGCTAATAGTATCATAGCTACAATAGTTATTGCAATTCCCATTATATAACGTTTTTTAATTTTATTTTTTATTTCTTCTAATTTATCCATTTTTTTTATCCCCTCATACAATATTAAATAGAGTATATCTTAATAAAATTTAAAAGTCAATATTTTATTATTTTAACTTTTTTATAATACATTGTTTATTCACAATTTTTCTTATAAATCATTTTTAAATTTCTCTTTGTTAAAGTTTTATTTATTCCGTTATTTTCAATTTCATTAAATACTTCTGTAATAAAATTTTCAATATTTTCATTTATATCTTTCTTATATTTTCTTTCTTTTTCCCAATATTCTAATTGATATTTAAAAGTATAATTTTTTCCTTGATATGTCATTCCTGCAGCTAATTTATCACATATCATTTCTGCAGCATATTTATATGGCATTATTGGCATTTTGTTTGGTGCATCTACATCTACCCAATATTCTGTATGATGTTTATTTCTTCCTTTATGATGTAACCAAGCTTTTGAATATCCATTTATTTTTTTGCTTTCAGTAATTGGAGAATGGTCTCCTGTATAATATTTAATACTTTCAAAAAATTCTGTTGGAGAATATTTAGATAAATCATGAACTAATCCTCTCCAAGGTTGTCCTATTTTACAGCATAATTTAAATACCAACCATTTATGATATGAAATTAATTTAAAATGTTTTATTGCATTTTTTAGATACATATATTTCTCCTTTTACATTATATTTTACTATAACTTTTTTTTAAAATCAATAAATTTTATTTGTTTTTTTGCATACAATATAAAGGTATATTTTAAATAATAAAACAAAACGGAGGTAAAATATGTGTGGATTTGTTGGCTTTGCTAATTTTAAAAAAGATATTTCCAAAAATAGAAATATATTAGAAATTATGAATAATACTCTTTCAAAAAGAGGTCCTGATGAAGAAGGATATTACATAGATCATAATGTTGCATTAGCACATAAGAGACTAATTGTTGTGGATCCAGAAGGTCGGGAAACAGCCTATGATTGAAACATTCTCTTTTGGAAAATATATTATAGTATATAATGGGCAAATATATAATACAAAAGAATTATGTAAAATTTTAAAAGAAAATAATTTTAAAATTAATTCTCATTCTGATACAGAAGTTTTGTTAAAAAGTTACATTTATTATGGCAAAGAAGTTGTGCAACATTTAAATGGTATTTTTGCTTTTGCTATTTTAGATACAAATAAAAATGAAATTTTTTTAGCACGTGATCATTTTGGTATAAAACCATTATTCTATACAAAAGTAAATGAAACTTTTCTTTTTTCATCTGAAATAAAAGCTTTATTTCAATACCCTGGTGTAGAAAAGATATTGGATGAACAAAGCATTTCTGAATTATTTGGAATTGGTCCTGCTCATACACCTGGTACTACTATTTTTAAAAATATACATGAAATAAAACCAGCACATTTTGCTATATTTAATAAATCTGGTCTTCATATAGAACGCTATTGGAAGTTACAATCAACAAAACATACCGATACTTTTGAAGAAACCTGTGATAAGCTAAAATTTTTACTAAATGATGCAATTACAAGACAACTTGTTTCTGATGTTTCTTTATGTACATTTTTATCAGGTGGTTTAGATTCTAGTATTATTACTAAATTCGCTGCTGATTATTGTAAAAAGGAAGGTTTACCTCCTTTAGATACTTATTCTATTGATTATGTTGATAATGACAAAAATTTTGTTAAAAGTGATTTTCAACCAAATTCTGATAATTTTTATATTAACATTATGAATGAAAGACTTCATACAAATCATCACAATATTGTCATTGATACACCAGAACTTGCAAATGCCTTAGAAGATGCCATGATTGCACGTGATATGCCTGGTATGGCAGATATTGATTCTTCTTTATTACTATTTTGTAAAAATGTAAAAAAGGAAATGACTGTAAGTTTAACACGGAGAATGTGCAGATGAAATCTTTGGTGGATACCCTTGGTTTTTCCGTGAAGATGCTTTAAAAAGTAATACTTTTCCTTGGTCTATTGCTTTAGAAGAAAGACAGAAACTATTAAATCCTAATATTGGAAATAAAATAAACATAAAAGAATATATTGACTATCGATATCAAGAGAGTTTAAATGAAGTAGAAATATTAGAATCTGACTCTAAAGAAACAGCAGAAAAAAGAAAAATATCACATCTTACTTTAAATTGGTTTATGCAAACTCTATTAGATCGTTCTGATAGAATGGCTATGTATAATGGATTTGAATTAAGAGTTCCATTTTGTGATTATCGTTTAGCTCAATATGTATGGAATATTCCTTGGGAATGGAAGGCATTAAATGGCAGAGAAAAAGGATTACTTAGATATATTTGTAAAGACTTTCTTCCAGAAGAAATTGTAGATAGAAAAAAATCTCCTTATCCTAAAACACATAACCCAACATATTTAGCTAAAGTTAAACAAATGCTAACTAAAATTATGGAAGATAAAAATGCTCCTATTAATAATTTATTAAACAGAAACTATATACTAGAAATATTAAATACAAATGGAAATGCATTCACAAGACCTTGGTTTGGGCAACTTATGACTGGTCCCCAACTTATGGCCTACCTTTGCCAAGTAAATATGTGGCTTGAAAAGTATCAACCAAAGCTTATGATTTAAGAAAATACCTAATCTTGTCAATATGTTTAGGTCTTCAATAATTTCTTGCTCTAATTTTATAAGTAAAATAAAGAAAAAAAGCATATATTGTTCATTTGAACTTCTATATGCTTCTTTACATTTCTTGCATTTTAATTAGTCTATTTGTTTTATTATTCTTATTGCCTCTTCTAAATTGATAGTTTGTTGTTCACCTGTAAACATATTTTTTAATGTAATAACATTATCTTTTATTTCATCTTCCCCTATTATTATTACATATTTTACATTTATATTATTTGCATATTTAAATTTTTTTCCTATTTTTTGTTCTTCTATATTAATTTGCACATTTAAATCATTATCTCTTAATTTTCTAGCTACATCTGCACACATTTCATAATTATCTGTCATTGATACAATTAATACATTTGATATAGACTGATTCTCAGCAGATATTATATTATTATCTATTAATTGAAAAAATAGTCTTGACAATCCTATTGATATTCCAACTCCAGGCATTTTTCTATCTGTATAATATTCTGCTAAATTATCATATCTTCCTCCTGAACAAACACTTCCTAAATTTCTATATTTATCTAAAAATGTTTCATATACTGTTCCTGTATAATAATCTAATCCTCTTGCTATTGTTAAATCAATTTTAAAATTATTCTCAGGAACACCAAATATTTTGATGAATTTGATAAGTTGTTTTAATTCTCCTAATCCTTCTTGAAA
>CANQVM010000060.1 GCA_947627265.1 uncultured Clostridia bacterium
TCCTTCTACTGATAAGATTTCTTTTTCATTAATCATTTGAGAATCTTCATTTGTATTTCTAATACCATTTTCATTAACAGTTTCAGCATGTCTAACTAAATATATTATTGTATCTTTCACTTTGTTCAAACCTCCTTTTTCTTTTTTAATAACTTTTGTTTTTTATATATACCTATAATTTTATATAAAGTATCTGATATAAAGATATTCCTACAACTTTATGATGTTTTTGCTGTTCCCCAAAAAAATCTTCCTTTATCATCTTTCTTTTTACAATATACAGTTTTGTTTATTTTAACAATTCTATTTTCTAAATCAATATCATCCTGTTTTAGTGCAAAGACTTCTCCTTTTCTCATTCCTCTATAACAAGCCATTAGAGGAATTTTATAAAAGATGGTTGACCATTAAGCTATAATATATTAAAAATCAAAGAATAGAAGTAGAATTACAGTTTGTTAATCCATTTCTAATTACATATAACTTCATTTTTAGCTTTTCTCCTTATATCATTATTCCAAAGTGCATAAATTCCTATAACTAATAATATAAAATCTCCTAATACCATAAACAAACTATTATAATAGATATAATATGAACCATATAATAATCCTGTTGTTATTCCTGATATCCTAACTAATTTCATATTCGTTTGCCATAAACAATATGTCCTAATTATAGATCCTATTGTTGGTAAAAGTGAAATGAATCCATTCCATGTTACTATACAATTAATTATAATAATACTCTCAAAAAATAATAAAATTATTAAATAAATTGTCTTATTAAATTTCGATTTATTTATAAATAAAAATGTTCTAATAAAATTTATTACACTTAGAATTGCTCCTGTATATGCATAAATAATAAAATCATAAATTGCTTCAAATAAACAGTTTATTGATTGAACTATTAAAGATTTTTTTCGCTCTTTTATACAAATACTTATTATTAATGCTACAAATGCTAATATGCTAAATATCATTTCTATTCTCCTTATTTATAAATAACTCTTTATATTCATTGAAAATTATTTTAGAGCTTGTCAAGTCTGGTGTGTAAATTTTTATTATATATATACTAATCTTAATCTTGTGATTTCATCCATTAAAGGCCAATTTTCTTGTTTAAATCCCAATGTATCTTTTGAACCTAATGTCAAATAACATTCGCCATCATGTTTCATTACTATATCTAATTCCTTTATTATCTGCTTTATTCCTTCTGTATCAGTATGAGAAATGACATTTCTACAATAAATACCAATCTATTTAATAAATAGAATCTATCATATTTTTTCTCTTCCAATTTTTTCAGATTCTAAAAGTCCGATTTCTTCTAAGTGATTTAAGTAAGATGAAGTTGTAATTCAATTTCGGTGACAATTTAATATTTATATGATTATATTTTATATTCTAAAATTTGTAAATATTTTAGAATATTTATTTTATCAGTTAATTTGTATAATTTCTACTTGTTTTAATAATTAAATTTAACCTATATGGTAGTTTGTATTATCAAAGTTTTATGCAAAAAGGAGTAGGACAAATATATGCGGTTCTTTTTAAAGCTAGCTTACTCTTAATTGCTTAAATAAAAAAACGCCTAAAAAACGATTTTAGTGTCTCGCTTCAAAATAGCCTTATTTTTTAGACAACAACTCATAATTTATATTTATATTTATAATATTTAAAAGTTCTTTTGTATATTTAACCACATCATTCATTTGGTTAATATCATGTTCATTATTATGATATATTTAGGTCTTTTATATTAATCAACAAACTTTTTACTTTTAATTTTACTGTACTTAATATAGCTTACCATCATAACTATAAAGCATATTATTTCACATATAAATCCAGTTATATTAGCTGTGAAAAACATAAAAGACATATAAAAAAATGATCCAATCATTCCGAATATTCTTATACCTTGTTCATTACACATTATAACACCATACAAATTTAGTATACCACAAATCGCTATACATATCGTAGATATTCCATTAAAATCAAAGCAATATATTAATATTAATAATAAAAGCATTATATAGAAAACCACATTTTTACTTTTTTTACTTTTAAAATCAGTAATTTGCCCTAATATATTTCTCAAAATTACATACATTGTATTTTTTATACCATCATATGTTCCTAAAAAAAGGAAAGCAATTATTGCAAAGATTCTACTTGTATTATCTAATATAAGTATATCATTTTTATTTTTTACAAAACGTGAAATCCAAAAAACTAAATAACTAACGAAAGTTAATACTTGTCCTAGAAACCAAAAAAAGTTATTCATATTATCTCCTAAAATACTAACTAGTAATATATTTTTTTATATTATATCATAAAATGAATATTTTACAATAAATAATTTGATGCAATTCTAAAATTCAACTTATAATATATTAGTTCGTATTATCAAAGCTTTGTGCAAATAGGAATAGGCCTTTTTTGAGATAAGATCCTATCTTACTAATATTAAGCCTTTTACAGGTTGGCTTACTCAACAAACAATTAAAAGATACTCTACTCTTTCCTATCCTACTGTTTTAAAGCAAAAATCAAATTAAATTTTTAGCATTTAATCCTTTTAATTCTTCTAATATAAATTTTCCATCTTTCATTATTAAAATATTATCAAAATAGATTTCTCCACCACCAAATTCTTTTCTTAATACTTTAACTATATCCCAATGAATCGCTGAATGATTTCCATTATCACATTCTTCTAATGCCATTCCTGGAGTTAAAATGGAAACTACCATTAATTTTCTCATCAAATAATGTAGTATTATTAATATAAGGATTTAATCCAAATGCAAATTCTCCAATATATCTTGCTCCTTCATCTACATCTAAAATATCATTTAGTTGTTTGGTATTTTCTTTTGCGGTTGCTTTTACTATTTTTCCATCTACAAAATCAAATCTTATGTTTTCGAATATAATATCGTTATACTTTGTTTTAGTATTATAGGTAATATAACCATTAACACTATTTTTTACTGGACATGTTGCAACTTCAAAAATCCTTTCATTTTGTAAATATATTTTTGCAATTTTATTAAACTGAACAATGTCTATTTGATTCGAATTATTGCCTAATATATTCTTATATAATATTAAAAAATTACTTAGATTATCTGGCTAAAACAGCTTTTCAAAATCAATAGCTTTTCGTAGAGAAATTTTATACATCCCCTCAATGACATTGTCATTATATGGTAAGTACGAATATTTATACAATCTTACTATTGATGTAATATCAAATTCCTGTAATGCATTTTTACTAAACATGCCTGATTTCATGTCTACGAATAATGGTAATTTTCCAATTTTTTCTGTAATTTTTCTTAATTTTTCCTGGTTACTGTACTTAATATAACTTACTAGCATAACTATAAAGCATATTATTTCACATATAAATCCAGTTATATTAGCTGTAAAAAATATATAAAACATTAAAAAAAATGATACAATCATTCCGAATAGTCATATATATAGAAAACTACATTTTTACTTTGTTATATTTTCTATAATACTTTCTAAGTATTCTTCTGTAAATTCAATATTTTCATTTATTAGTCCAATATCTGGCTTGCCTTTTTCTGGGCCGTGAAAGTCTGAACCTACGGTAACTATCAGATTTTTTCCTTTTGCAATTTCTCTCCATTTTTCTATATTGCTGATTTTTTCATCTTTACGGTTGGCATAGATATAATTAGCCTCAATCCCATCAGCATTCATATCATCGATTATACTAATTATTTCTTTGTCAGTTAAATTATCTTCATAAGTATAGCAAACTGGATGTGCCAAAATCACCTTTCCACCAGCTTTTCTAATAATTTCTGCAGCCTCTTTTGGAGTTACTGTTTGTTTGCTAACATAAGCTGGGCAACCCTCGTTCATTACAGTTTCTATAAATTCGCCCTCTCTTGGAATATATCCAAAATCTTTAATAAGCTTTTCTTGGTTTTTAAAAGTATTAACAATATCTTGAGCTATATGCTTTTTTGTGACCGAAGCAATTTTATCTAATTTTTCTGTATTCACTTCGTACCCTAACTCACCTAACTTTCTAGCTACATCATGCAAATATATATGTCTAGCATTTCGTAAAGTATATAGTTTATCTCTAAACACTTTATTGTCAACATCTATGTTATACCCAAGCACATGAATTCCACATTTTTCTGTCTTTGTTGAAATTTCAACAGCAGATATCACCCTAACATTTTGGGTTTGTGCATAGTCATATAGCTCTCGAGTGTGCGCATCTACAGTATCATGATCAGAAATTGCAATAGTTGTTGCTCCATTTTGAACTGCCCTATCCACAACCTCTTTAGGTGTCAAAGTCCCATCAGATTTATTTGTATGTATATGTAAATCAATATTACTTTTCATTTAAAATCACCTAACCTTTATCTATAGATTCTCACTTTTTTATGTATCTGATAATTTCTATCACTCTTAAATTTTTTTATATTTTTTCTCTTCCTATCTTTTCAGATTCTAATAATTATACGTAAGTTGTCGCTATCTGTTCAATAATTTATTTAATGCATTTTCAGCTTTTTTTATAAAATAATTATTTTTTTCTATTGGTAAGTTAAGTTTTTCTATAATTTTTATTATTTTATCAATTGTATTCCATTCTGTATTTTCTTCAGTTTCTATTTCTATTAAAAAATCACCATCTTCAATAAATTTCAATGCTAATTCAAAATTATTTTTATAATAAACAATATCCTTTTCTTTTATGTTCATTATTTCTGAATATCCAATAGCTTCAAATAATCTTTTTGCTTCTTCTATATCTTTAATATCACAATTTATTGAATCTTGAGTAAGTATATTGCCTTTTTCATCTATATTTTTCCTTTTAAAAGTAATTTTTTGAATTATTTTATTTTCATCAATGATATATCTTATAATAACAGCCTTTGATAAAATTTCTCTTGTAGATAATTTTTTTATATCAATATTATTTGGAATAAAGTAATAATCATCTAATGAAAATTCTCTACCTTCTCTAAATCCTTTATTTATTAATATTTTTATTAAGTTTTCTTTTGTATCTATTACTTTAATTGTTACTTCATTACTTTTTTTATTAGCCATATTAAAATTCCCTTCCTTATAAACAAAAAATATTATTTACCTCTACCCTTTAGTGTTCCAACTCGAGTCCTCACTTAAGTGGATTTTTCTTACTATTTTATAAATTCATAACATTCAACATTTTTTTATTATCAGTTACTTTGCTACTTTTTACTAATTTAACATTGTATTTATTTTCTTTTGTATCTATCTAATTCTACGGTTTCTGGTAAAATTTTTATTCTATTGTCATTACTTTCTTCTTCATCATTTTCTAACTTTGCTGTTATCGGTTTTCCATTATATGTTAGTCCTGGTATGTTATTTCTTAACTTTTCATTTAATTCTTCTACATTTACTCTTTTATCTGGTTCCATACTTCCTAATACTTATACCTGTACTTGCTGTTCATATATTTATATTTTATACAAATTTTCATATCTTTTCAATATTTTTTATATTACACATTGCATAAACTTTTTGTGGGAAACACCACTTTTGATATTATCCATACATTATTTTATTTAATATTTTTCTTATA
>CANQVM010000061.1 GCA_947627265.1 uncultured Clostridia bacterium
AATTTGTGCCGCTTAGGTTTATTCTCTAAAGGATTCTATTGTTTACTTTTCAATGTACTTTTTGTTCCTATTTGATATGGAACGTTTTTAATTATACTATACCTTTTTTTATTTGTCAATACTTTTTTCGACATTTTTCTAAAAAATGTCAAGATGTGATTAGGCAAAATAAAAAAATTAGTAATTACTGTTTTATTTTATTCATTAGGTTCTTTTATTATTACTAATTCTTTAGTTCATTTTTCTTGGTTCATTGTAAGGTACTTTTTTATAATAACACTTTTTATTTTCATTGTCAATACTTTTTTTATAAATTTATTTATTTTTTAGTATAGCTATTTAGCTTTTTTTACAAAAATAAATCTAAAAAGCTTATATATTAATATTTAACAGTTAAAACTTTGATATTGTCGTTCTAGTTATGATTTTATATTTTATTCTTTACTTTTAGTTTTCTTTTTTCTAGTGCAGTTAGCCATTTATCCACATAATATCTTCTTATTATTGCTAAATTAACAAACATTCTTCCTACAAATACAACTATTGCTGCTAGATATATATCTACATTTAGCTTTTCTCCTAATATAGTTAATAAAATTGCTAAAATTGCATTTCCAAAAAATCCTGTTACAAATATTTTTAAATCAAAATTCTTTTTTATAACAGAAGTGATTCCTCCAAATACAGAATCTAAAGCAGCTATAATTGCTATTGCAAGGTAACTAGAATATGTATAAGAAATTATTGGAGCATTTATTCCAATTATTACTCCTAAAATACAAGCAATTAATATTGTTAGAAAGATCATATTATTTCCTCCTCTTACTATAAATAAAGTTATTATATTAATGTTTACTATTTCTATTTATTATTTATATTATTGAATATATTTTGTTTTTATTTCGCCACTATACTTTAATATTTTTATATTATTTCTTTTTTCAATCGATACATCTTGCCCTATCTTTTTCATTTCATCAACATGTCCTCCATTTCCTGTTAATGCAGTTTCTAAATAAGATGAATTTCCAATTACCTTAATTATATAAGGTGCTATAATTCTTTTACCATTAACTTTTATAAATGTTTGGTTGATATCTACAATATCACTCATATTAATAATTCTTTCATCATTTATTGAAATAGCTTCTGCCCCTGCCATTTTTAAAGCATTTATAATAACTAATAAATCATCTCCATTAATTCTACCTATTTCTTCATTATTAGTTTCTCTTAGTGTTACTTCAATTCCTTGCCCTTGTACATCTTTTTTTCCTAATGATAAATATATTTGTGATAATTCTTCATCAACAAGTTTTGCTGTATTTTCATTAGATTCACTTGTTTGTTTATATTCTTCTATTTTTGATATTGTTTCTTCATATTTTTGATTTACTTCTTCATATTTAGATTTCCAATTTGCTAATTCTGTTCTAAGCTCTGCTTCTCTCATATTTTCAATAGAAGTAATATCAGTCTCATTAACTATTTTAAATTGCATTGACATGATTAAAGCTAATGCAAAACATGCGATTCCAATTGTTATAACCATAGTTATTTTACCTTTTTTTATATTTTTTTTCATCTTATAAAATTTTCCTTTCTTTAATTAAAAATATAAATATTCTCTATAATTTTAACTGCTACAAATATTATTCGTTAATTACTTTAATGTATTGGTATGTAGTAACACCTGTATATTTTGGTATAACTATAGAATTATATTTTTTTAATTCAACTCCCACACTTGCACTTTTTAATATTTCTAAATATCCTCCTTGTCTTGATAAGCCTGCCAGTTGTTCAGGAAGACCTATTGCTTTTATCTCAAAAGGTGCTCCTACCTTTTCTCCATTTATATCAATAATATTTCCACCACATGAAATACTAGTAGTAGGAACTAGTCTTTGCTCATTAATTGATATTGCTTCTGCTCCTGCATTTTTTAATTCATTTATGACCTCCAAAAGATCTACATCATGTACCAATAGTGTACTTGGATTCAATACTGTACTAGAATCTAATTTACTATCAGTAAGTTTTATAATAACTCCTGGGCCTGATACTTCTGTTAATCCTAATATTTTATTTCCTGTAACAATCTCTTCTTCTTTTTTTTCTAACTCACTATTATTTTTTGTTGAATTTTGTCTTTCTTTTTCTAGTACTTTTTCTGCATTTTCTAAGTCTTTATATTTGTTATCATATTTTTCTTTATATTTTAATACTTCTGCTCTTAAATTATTTTCTTCGTAATTATTTCCTATTGTAGAATTGCTATTTTTTACAGTTTTTATTTGAATACATATTCCTAGGGTTAATGCAAAACACATTAAACCTAAAACAATACAAATTACTTTTTTATTTATCACTTTATCACCTCTTTTTTTGTTAAATTTTATATTTTTTCTTTAAAATACGGCTTAAATTTGTTATTTAGGTCTCCATTTACATATACATATCCTTCTTTTCCCTTTTCTTGTTCTAATATTGATATTACATATAACATTTTATTAGTTAAATTTGTATTATCTCCTATATATATTGTTTTCTTTTCTTCTTCTAAATAAATACTATATTCATTTTTATTGCTAATGTCAATACTTGTTACTTTTTCTTCTAAACCGATTTCATTAATTGCATTTAAAATTTTTGAAACATCTTGTAAATTTCTAAGATCTTCATCGTTTAATCTATTTCCTGGAACAACTCTTTCTTCTTTAGTTGTAATTCCTTGAATTATTGGTAAGCCTTTGCTATCTTCTGAGATTTCTAATATATATCCTTTTGTATCTATGTATGCATATTTTCCCATATAATCGGCACTATATTTTATATTTCTTTCTATTACATCTATTTCAATTGTATTTGGTAATTTTCTAGTTATTTTTACATCTTCTATATATGGATTTTCCTTTATTTTATTTTTAACACTGTCTTTATAGAATTTAAATATATTTTCTTCTGTCTTTAATTCTGATAAACTGATTATTGTTTCACTTGAAACATTACTATTATTACTTACTACTATTTCTTTTATATTAAAAATTGGCGATGTCAATGCAAACACAATTGCAGCTGAAATTAATCCTAAAAATAAGATACATTTGAGTATTAGTTTTATTTTTTTTATTCTCTTCTTTCTTTTTCTATCTTTTTTATCTAATTCCTTCTTTATTTGCTCATCTTTTTTCTTTTTATTTTTATTAGTCATTTGAATTACAGTTTCAGTTTCCAAATCAAAATTCATATCTTTATTTTTTTGATTATTCTCTTGTATTCTTTTTTCTCTTTCTTTAGTCTTTTTTCTTTTTACTTTATCTTTATTTACCACTTCCGCTTGTCTATCAGCTTCATAATATAAATTCATCTGATTATCTTTTATTTTTTTGGGCAATTTTATTCCTCCTTTGGACATGTTATATTTATATATAAGGGCTTTCATAGCCCTTAATTTAATTGTATTTCCGCTCCTAGTTTTTTTAATTTCATATCAAATTTTTCATATCCTCTTAAGATATACTCTATATTTTCAATTTTGGTAATTCCTTTTGCTACTGTGGCTGCAATAACCAGTGCTGCTCCTCCTCTTAAATCTGTTGCTTTTACATTTGCTCCATATAGTCTTCTAACACCTTTAATTAATGCTGCTTTTCCTTCTATTGATATTTTTGCACCCATTCTTATAAGTTCTTGGGTATATTTATATCTATTTTCAAATATATTCTCTACTATAATAGAACTTCCTTTTGCTATTGTTAACAAAGTTGCAAAAATAGACTGCATATCTGTTGGGAATCCTGGATAAGGCATTGTTTTTATATTAACCGCTTTTATTTTTTTTGGTGCTATTATTTCTACTTGAGATTTTTTTATATTTAATTTACATCCAGTCTCTTCTAATTTGTCAATAATTGGCGTTATGTGTTCTTCATTTATATTTTTAACTACTATATGACTATTATTAATTGCCGCTAAGCATAAAAATGTACCTGCTTCTATTCTATCTGGCATAATATTGTAACTTACATCTTTTAATTGTTTTACACCTTGTACTTCAATTTGGCTAGACCCTGCGCCTTTTATTTTTGATCCCATTTTATTTAAAAAATTTTGTAAATCTACAATTTCAGGTTCTCTTGCAGCATTATTAATAATTGTTGTTCCGCTCCGCTAAACAGCTTGCTAAAATTACATTTTCTGTTGATCCAACACTTGGAAAATCTAAATCTATTTTTACACCTACTATTTTATCACAATTGCACTCAATATTTCCATAGTTTTTGTTAATATTTATTCCTAATTTTTCAAATGCTTTTAAATGTAGTTCAATTGGCCTTGTTCCAATATCACATCCACCTGTTTGTGATAGTTTGTGGGTATATAAATTTTAAATGAAATGCTAATCCTCCGTTTTCGTATAATTCGTTATACATTTTGTCATTTAAATTGTATTCTTCTTTTATTTTAGATGTTATTTCTTTTGGATTAAATACTACGATTTTATCAAAAACCAAAGATAATTCTTCTTTTGTTAATCCATTTTTCTTAATATCCTCTATTGCTTTAAATATTAAATCTTCTTTATCTTCTAGCTTATTTAAAGTATTAAATTTGCCTTCTACTTCTTGTAATTTTTCTTTTTCATATTTTATTTTCTTTTCTAGTTCTTGTTTTTTATCTTTGTAAATAAATTCAGGGATTAAATCGTTTAGCTTATCTTCATATACTTGCTTAAATTGTTTTTCTAATTTTTCTAAAGTTTGTTTTGATTTGTTTAAGTCCTTTTCAAGTGATGATTTATTAGTTGATATTGCTTTTGTGTTATCCATTACAAAACTTTTAAATTCTGGATTACTTACTAAATTATCTATATATGAGTTTACTATTTGGTCTAGATATTCTATTCTCATTCTGTGTGGTGTGCATCCATAATTCTCTCTAATATCTTTTATTGCACCTTCATTACTATATTTTTTGCATAAATAACTATCTGGTCTTTTTCTTGCACCTGTGCTTCCTTTTCTTTTATACATAGGAGTTCCACATCTTCCACAATATAAAAGCCCTGAATATAGATTATTTTCTACATCTACAAATTTGAATCCGTTATTGTATTTATCACTTTCCTTTTTTCTTTTCTTTCGTATTTTTTGTACTTTTTCAAATAGTTCTTTATCTATAATTTGCTCATGATGATTTTCAATAATAGTCCATTCTTGTTCTGGCTTTACTCTTGTTTTTTTAGATTTAAAACTTAATTTTTCTGTGTGTCCTCCAACATAGTCTCCAGTATATCTTCTATCATCTAAAATTCTAACAATGTGTTGTGCTTTCCAATTTGCAGTTTGTTTTGCATTTGTAAATCCCCTGCTCTGAGATGGTGTTGGTATTCCTTTTTTATTTAAATAAGTTGCTATTTTTTGGTAACCCCAATCTTTTGAATATAGTTCAAATATTTCTTGTACCACGGCGGAAGTTTCTTCATTTATAATTAGCTGTTTTCCATCTTTGTTATATCCGTAAATTGCTTTTACCAATAAATCCCCTTCTTCTATTTTGTGTCTTAAATTTCTTCTTATATTTTTGCTATCATCTCTTGCCCTTCTCTCATTAAACCATGC
>CANQVM010000062.1 GCA_947627265.1 uncultured Clostridia bacterium
TTTTTTCATCTTGATAATCTACCTTATTTTTTTCTACTTCTTCATATGCCAGACTTATAGTAGATAAAAAAACTGGACATATTAATGTTACAATTAAAAACATTATTAATATCCTCTTTATTCTTATATTCATCAATATTCCTCCTTCATATATTCAGCTCTGATTTATTATATCATATAATGTCGAAAAATAGAATATGTTTTTTTAATAAAAAAGTGGAAATTTTTTGCAAAAAAAAGAAAAACTTTCATATAGAAGTTTTTCTCATGAATCATATAAACAAATATATATATTTGTTTAATTATAATTTAATCGTATTCATTTTTAATTTTAAAAATAAGATTTTTTTTGATTATTATATCTTTCTTTTGATTTAATTATACCTGGCAAAAAAAGCATATAATACAATATTTTATTTTCAATATTTTTTATACTTTTTGAATGATATTGTTTTGTCAAATAACTAAACAATATATAATGTTTTATTGCATATATCCTTTTTTTTAACTTTACTCCTTTAAAATCCTTTTCTAAAATTTCCTCAAAATATTTATAGTAACCATAAGGATTTTCTTTAAATTCTTTATTTATATTTTTACTATAGCCATTTTGTTGATATTCACAAATCATTATTGGTTTGTTAAAACATAAAATTTTATAGTCTATATCCATTTTATGGTACATTCTAGCTTCTGTTACAAATCTTTCGTTATTAACAATCTCATGTTTATACTTTTTTCTTACATTTGAAAAAAATACTAATGCTTTTTCTCCTATTTCTCCTTCCTTAAAATACAAATCAAACATCGTGGTTTTTTTATGTTTAAATAAATTTCCCATATTATTTTTATTCTGATCATATTTTAAAAAGCACATAGCATAATATTCTTTTTTTATATTATTTTTTTCATATGCCTCCTTTATCACTTTAAAAGCATCAGAAATAAAATAATCATCAGAATCACACTCTACAATTAATTCACCTTTAGCTTTATCTACTAGATTATTAATTGCTGTCATCTTTCCACTATTCTTTTGAAAATAATATTGTATTTCTATTTGATTTTCTAATATAAACTTATTTATTAATTTTTTTGTATTATCTGTAGAACCATCATCCATAATTAGCCATTCTACTTCTATACCATAATTAAGATTTTGTAAAATACTCCTATATAATCTTTCTAATAAATTAGCTCTATTATAAGTAGGTGTTAGTATTGATATTTTCATTTTTATCCCTCAATTAACTTTTTTACTTCTTCAATAATTTCTTCATTGTTATATTCACTTTTTATCACTTTTTTTGCTTTTCTTTTTGTTAAAATGCGCTTTAACACTTGAAAAATTCCTTCTTCTGAATTTTCTGCAATCTCATAATCTGCATAATTTTGTACTGCTTCTTTTGCAGCAGTATCTGTAATTAAAACTGGTTTATTTAAAATTTTAGCTTCTTCTATTACCATCCCATATCCTTCGAATCTGGAAAACAAGCAGAAATAGTCTGAATTTCTAATATAAGGATATGGATTTTCCTTTTTTCCTAATAACTTAAATGTATTTCCTACATTATTTTCTTTTATTAACATCTCTAAATTTTCTTTTTCAGGTCCATCTCCTATTACATAAAAATTATTCATTAAACCTTCATCTATTAATTTTTTGTGTACTTTTATTAGTCTATCAATTCCCTTTTGTTTTACTAATCTTGCAACTGTTACAAAATTTGTAACAGTTTTATTAAATTTTTCTTCTTGTTCTTCTTTAGATTTATCTATAATTCTCTTTACATTTATATAGTTATAAATCACTGTCTTTTTGCTATTTATATCTGGATATCTTTTTTCAAAACTATTGAAATTATCTTTACTTACAAATACTAATTCTTGATATTTAGAATATGTTTTTTCATCTATTTTTTTCTTTATCTTTGCTTTTATTCCTTGTCCAAATACAAGCTCAATATCATTATGTACCCATGCTATCTTTTTAGTATTTATATTTTTCCTACTAAATAGTCTTGTAATCGGTCCTTCTAAAAATGCAATCTCCATATCATAATCATCTTTTATCTTTTCTTTATAAATTTTATTTTTTTTCAATAAAACTTTTAAAGGGATTACTATATGTTGCTGAAATTTAGAAAATTCCTTATAAGAAAATGGATATAAACTTTTTATTTTAATTTTTGATAACAATTCATTTTCTAATTCTCCTTTTGCATAAATTGTGAAAATAGTAATATCATATGTTTCTGACAAACGATTTGCTAAATCTACTAATACTCTTTCTGCTCCTCCGAATTGTTAAACCAGTTATTCCAAATAAAATTTTTTTCATTTTTTTCAATCCTTTATTATCCTAAATATCCTACAATAAATTTGGTAAGTAAACTTATTTACTGTCCTCATATAAAAATCATTTATCGTTTTTCCATTTTTTAATGTTTCATTTTTTTTCCAGTTTGGAAATTTTATATTTAACTTTGTCCACGTTTCGTTCAACAATTTTTTGCTGATATTTTTATCTTTTATTTTTACTATTCTAAGTAAAGAGCTACAAAGTAAATACCTAGTATAGATATATTCTAACTGCACTCTATACTTATCAAAAATTTCCTTTTCCTTATAAAAATTAATTACATGTTCCAATATATCAAAAATTTCTCTTGTTCTTTCATTATAAGAATTTGATATAGAGTTTTTTCTTTGTATATAATGAACACATGGTTCTTTTAAAAATGAAACTTTATCTAATGATGGAATTAATTTATAAGTAAATTCTACATCTTCATATTGATATCCTTTTGGAAATTTAATTTTTGACTTTTGTAATATTGTTCTTTTTATTAGTTTATTCCATGCTACAACTCTTATTTTCTCTATCATTTCCTCTTTTGTATTGTAGATTATTCCTGTATCTTTTTTTACTTTATTTGGATACTCCCAATAAAAATCACATTCTACCATATCACTATTTTCTTTTTTAGCTAATTCATACATTTTTTCGTACATATTTAATTCTACATAGTCATCTGCATCTAAAAAAGCTATATATTCTCCTGTAGCATAAGGTATAGCAAAATTTCTTGCATCTGATAATCCACCATTCTCTTTTTCTAAGTACATTATCTTATTGGGATATTTTTCTATAAACTCTTTTATAATTTGTATAGAATTATCTTTTGAACCATCATTAACAAGAATTATTTGAATATCCTGTATAGTTTGACTTACTAACGTTTGTATGCATTTTTCTAAATAATTTTCTACATTATAAATTGGTACTATAACACTTACTTTTGGCATTTTATTACCTCATTTTTAAATATAAATTAATATCTATCATAATTAATAGTCTTTTTATTAATTGCTTTAAATTTTTTACTTTGATATTTCTATATACCTTTCTTTTCTTTAATTGCTCTAAAAAATATTTTCTATCTTCATTCTTTAATTCATTTAATTTTAATATAATTGCATTTGTATAATAAATCTTTACATTTTCTTTTGTTTCTTTACTTACATCTATTTTATCTACTGCTTTTATCATATTGTCATAGTGTGCTATTACATCTTTCATCCTCGCTATAGTTTTTTTATAGTCCTCATTCCTTGTTATACTATTTTCTACCTGTACATAATTATATAAATAATAATTTGTTGAAACTACACTTTTTGATACTAATATAATTATAGGCATTAACCCAAAATCTTCATGATATGTTTGTTTAAATGTTAAATCATATTTGGTAAATAATTCTTTTTTTATAAGATATACACATACTGAATCAATTAAAACATCCTCACTAAACATTCTGTTAAATGCTTCTGCTCCTGTTACAATTTCGAATGTTGGGCCTGTTACATTTTCAACTACTTTTTCGCTTTCATCTATTCTTCGAAGTTTAAATTTTATTAAGTCTACATGTTTGTCTATATACAATTTTAATTTTTCAATTAGCGTATCATCTACATAGTCATCTGAGTCAACAAACATAATATATTCTGAAGTTGCTTTTTCAATTCCAAAATTCCTTGTCTTAGCAATTCCTTCATTTTCTTTTGAATAGTATTTTATTATGTTCTTATTTTTTTGTTTTTTAATGTAGCTATTTATTACTTCTTCGGAATTATCAGTAGAACCATCATTCACTATGATAATTTCTAATTCATTTTCTATAGTTTGATTTACTAATGAATCTAAACATTTTTCTATATATTGTGCACTATTATATACTGGTACTATTACACTTACTCTAGCCATTTATTATCCTTTCAAAATATTTATTTTGAGTTTATTATCTATTTCTATACTCTATATCTCTATCTACATTTGTTTGAATTCCCATTACTTGTCCAACACTTGTATACTGCCATATATTGTAATATCCTGTATAATCAGATGATTTATTTGCATCATATGTATAGTGTGCTAACCAAATTTGGCAATAACCTGGTAATTGATCTTCATAAATTTTATTTGTAAACCAATTTTTATTTGCATATACACCTGTTTTATATCCTGCATTACTTAGAATCTCACAGAAAGCTTTCGCCATATCCGTAATTGTCTGTCTATCAATCCAATCTTGACTAGCATCTTCTAAGTCATAAAATACTGGATAGTCTAAATATCTACCATTTAACCAATTTAAACAATTATATGCTTCTTTTCTTGCATCTTCAACAGATTGTGCGTAAGAATATAAGTAAGATCCTACACTAATTCCTAAACTTCTTGCCATATTATAATTTATTTCAAAATAGTTATCTTTTTGAAATGAATACTGACCATATCCTACTCTTATAATTGCAAAATCTATTCCAGATCTTTTTACATATTCCCAGTTAATTAATTTTTGATGTTCTGATACATCAATCCCATCTAATTGTACAATTTTTTCAAATTTAAACTTTTGTGTATTTGTATTGTTTCCTTCAAATGTTTGAACTTTCGTTCCATTTACTATGTTTCTATTTATTAAATCTAAATATTTTCCTGTCTTCCTTGACTTAAGC
>CANQVM010000063.1 GCA_947627265.1 uncultured Clostridia bacterium
TTAAAAAAAGAAATAATAGATATAGAAAAAGACAAGACTAAGCCTATAAAATAGGTTTTTAGTCCTGTCTTTTTGTGTTTCTATCATAGAAGCATTTACATACCTAAAAGAGACAAAGGGAACAGAGATAAAATGTCCCACTATAAAGTGTAAAAATGCATTATCGACAAAAAAATAATAACAAACGAGACATTTATTCACTGTCCCTATTGTTTCAAAAAAATTATAGAGATAGGAGTTGGAAAAATGAAAAGAATAAACTTAAAACAAAGAAGTTTAAAAAAGAAGTTAAAAGAGTTAAAACAAAAAAGATTAAAAGTAGAAGAAAGCAAGGGAATAACATTAATAGCATTAGTAATAACAATAATAGTCCTTTTGATACTAGCAGGAGTATCAATAGCAACATTAACAGGAGAAAATGGAATATTAACAAAAGCAAATGAAGCAAAAATAAAAACAGAAAAAGCAGGAACATATGAACAAGTAGAAGTACAAGTTGCAGGAAGTTTTGATTCAAATGGAGAGATAGATATAGAAGATTTAAATAAAAATTTAAGAAATAATATTTCTGGAATTATATATAATGGAAATGAATTATCAGAAGAAAACAAAATAAAAAATTTACCAGCAAGATTAACAGTAGATGGATATGAAATAACAATAGATATTGATGGAAGAGTAATATTAGTTGAAGATATACTAACAGCAGATAGCATAACATCACTAGATTATGGAGCATATGTAAATTATGAAATAGACATAAACGGAGATGAAGATACAACAAAAGACTGGAGAATATTTTATGTGAAAGATTACAAAGGAGAGGATAATGCAACAGAAGGAAATCAACCAACAACAGGAAAAAGAATATTTTTAATATCATCAGATTATGTAGGAAATACCTGTGAAGCATTAAAAGGAAATGATGGAGCAATAAATAAACGTAAAATGATACAAGGAACAGGAATTTATGATGGTACTAATTTAGAAAAAGATTGTTGTTATTATTGGCAAAGTGGTGGTGCTCCAGAGTACAATTGTATATTGCCAAGTGGAGAAAAGGCATGTACATTTCCAAGCTTGTTTGAGTTTACAAAATATAGTATAAAAGACCACGCATCAGGTAGTTTAGTATATAATAATTCAAAATGTGTAGCGAGTTTATTATGTACAGGAAATTGGTCAAAATTTGTAACAAAAGGAGGAGAGTATGCAATAGGAGGACCAACCTTAGAAATGTGGATAGATAGCTGGAATGCAAAAGAAAAAGGTGCAAGTAATTTTCAAACATTGTATGCAGTACCAGGAACAGATTCTCAAGATAAGGGTTATTATGTAAAAATAGGAGAAAGTAAAAAAAGTACCAGTGGAGATCTATCAAATGTAGGGTCAGCAAAAGAGAAAACAGGATATTATGACACATTATATTTCCCACACAGAACAACAGATGCAGGAGATTTAGATAAAGATGAAACTAATGAATATGAATATGCATATTGGCTTGCTTCCCCTTCTGCTTATAATAATAACGCTGATGCTTTGATGATGGCACAATTTGAAGGAAAATTGCACTATTGTGGATATAATGTAGGTTTAATTCGGCATTCGCCCAATAATTTGCTTAAACTCTGATGTTCAACTAGTAAATAGTGGAAATCAAGAGAATGGAATTAATTGTTATAATATTAAATAAAAAAATTTTAGCTAATATTTAATGCACCTAATACTGTAGAACAAAAAACAAATACAAAGATTATATTATCTTTGTATTTGTTTTTTCTGGGGCAATAAAGTATTTTACAAAATCTCCATTTTTAAGAGTTTTAGCATCAAAACCTTATTTTTCATTTTTATATCAGCATATTGACAGTGATTTAATGTATAATTTTGAATAATTGTATTGTACAATATACTTTCAAATTCACTTTATCGTTTTGTATATCTGATTCGGCAATCATTCCTTTTGAGCCCATGTGTGTTTCTTTTCATCTATTTCTTTTTTGTCAAGTAAATTATAAATAACAAAGATATGTAAAATATAATATTAATTGGCATATAATAGCGAAAATATTATCTAATAACAAAAACAAAATAAAGTGTACTTGTAATTTTAAAAGAAAGATGATATATTATAAAAGAAATTTAAAAATAAATAAAGAATGTAGATAAAAATAATTGAATAAAATTAAATAATATAAGCAATAAAAAAGGAAGTGTAAATTATTTGAATTTAGAAGAATTAATAAAAAATCAAATGATACCAATAGAAAAAGAAAAAATTTTTTTAAATGAACCAATGAAAAAACACACAACCTTTAAAATTGGTGGACCAGCAGAATGTCTTATAAAAATAGAAAATGTTGAAAATTTAAAAAAAATATTAGAATTTGCAAATACAAATAAAATTCCAATAACCATAATAGGAAATGGAAGCAACATATTAGTTTCAGATAAAGGAATAAAAGGAATTACCTTAATGATAAAAATAGAAAAAATAAAAATTGAAACTAATAAAGAAAAAGTAAGAATTTTATTAGGATCAGGAGAAAAACTTGGTAAATTATCAAAAATATTTTTAGAAAATGAAATTACAGGATTTGAAGAATTTTCAGGAATTCCAGGAACAATTGGTGGAGCAATTAGAATGAATGCTGGGGCATATGGAAAAGAAATGAAAGACATAGTAAAAAAAGTTACATGTATTGATTACCAAGGAAAAGAAAAAATATTTACAAATGAAGAAATGAATTTTAAATATAGACAAAGCATACTAAAAGAACAAAAATATATAATAACTGAGGTTGAAATAGAGTTACAAAAAGGTAAAAAAGAGGAAATATCAAAAAAAATGCAAGAATATTCAAAATCAAGAAAAGAAAAACAACCACTAGAGTATGCAAGTGCTGGCAGTACATTTAAAAGAGGAGAAGATTTTATTACAGCAAAGCTTATAGATGATGCAGGACTAAAAGGTTATTCAATTGGAGGAGCAGAGGTTTCAATAAAACATAGTGGGTTTATTATTAATAAAAAAGATGCAACAGCTAAAGATGTTATAAAACTAACAACATATATACAAGAACAAATATATAAAAAATTTAATAAAAAAATACAATTAGAAATTGAATTTATTGGAGAAGAAGCATAAAATAAAAAAATTTATGAATAGTGCAAGGAGAAAAAAATGAATGGATTAATGCAATGGTTTAAATCAGGTAATAAAATGAAAAGATGGATATTTTTAATTTTAATAGGAATATTATTTGCTTGTTATGGACTAGCAAAAATATTAGTTATGAAAGAAATATCTTTTAAAGAAGTTGGAGAAGTTGTTATAATTTTCGTAATTGGATTTGTTTCAATTGTTTTAGGACTAATTTTCTTAAATAAAAGAACATTAGAAGTTTTAATTGAATCAACAGATGAGAGAATGGAAAACAAAAAAAATGTAAATGTTAAATCTTTAATTTTTAATAAAACTGTATATGACCAAGGCCCAAATATTGTTGTGATTGGTGGGGGAACAGGGCTTAATACTGTTCTTTCAGGATTAAAAAACTATACAAGTAATTTAACAGCAATTGTAACAATATCAGATTATGGAGAAAAAGCAACAAATTCAAGAAGAGAACTACAATTATTACCTTTAGATGATGTAAAAGATAGTATTGTTTCTCTTGCTTCAAAAGATGGACAGATAAATAAATTATTTAATTATCAATTTAAAAATGGAAAACTACAAGGACTTAATTTTTCAGATATTTATTTTTCAGCAATGAAAGAAATCAATGGTAATTTTGAAGACTCAATTATAAAAAGTAATGAAGTTGTAAATATGGTAGGAAAAGTTATTCCAGTAACATTAGATGAAATGAAAATTATGGCAGAATTAGAAAATGGCTATATTGTAGAAGAAAGATCTAAAATTCCAGAAGTAGTTTCAGATAAAATAACAAAGATAAATAGAATAGTAATTAGTCCAACTAATTGTAGACCAGCTCCAGGTGTTATAGAAGCGATAAAAGAGGCTGATTGTATTATAATTGGACCAGGAAGTTTATATACAAATGTTATACCAAATCTTTTAGTAAATGGTGTAACAAAAGCAATTAAAGAAAGTAGTGCAATTAAAGTATATATTAGTAACATTATGACAGAGCCTGGACAAACAGATAATTATACTGTTTCTGACCATTTGAATGCTATTATAGAACATTGTGGAAATGGAATAATTGATTATTGTATTTATGACACAGGAGAAATTATTCCTGAATTTATAAAACAATATAATTTAGAAGGACAAGATTTAGTTGAACAAGATATAGAAAAAGTAAAAGGAATAAGATTTATACAAAAAAACTTATCAATGATTATTGATAATCATATAAGACATGATCCAAACTTAGTAGCATCATCTATTATTGAATTAATATGTGATGACTTAAAATATCAAGATAAAGAAAATGATCCTCAATATTTAATGCTAAACAACAAATTAAGGGAAGAAAAAAGAATTAACAAAATAAAGAAAAGTATGAAAAAACAAGAAAAAAAAGGTGATAAAACCAAACATGCTAAAGAACAAAAAAGAGGAAAAAGTAAATTTAGCAATAAATACAAAGATAGAATAGCATCTATTAAAGAAGCAGATAAAAAAGCAATACAAAAATCAGGAAAAGAGAATACAAATAAAAACAAAAAGACTACAAAAATATTGCAAGAAAAAGAACAAAGAATGTCAAGTAATAAAAAAGGAAAAAGACTTAAAAATAAATAATAAACAATGGAGGAAATATGAAATTTACAAAAGAAGATTTAAATCTAGAAAATGGATTAAATAAAGAATGGATTATAACAAATGGAATAGGGGGGTATAGTTCTTCTACAATTATAGGTGCAAATACTAGAAAATACCATGGACTATTAATAGCTCCTCTAA
>CANQVM010000064.1 GCA_947627265.1 uncultured Clostridia bacterium
CTATGGACATGTTTATTTTACAACATTTTTTATTAAAAAGAAAGACTGTTAACAAAAATACTTTGTCAACAGTCTGAAAATTCATTGCACTAATAAGTGCAATGAATTTTATACTCATACATAAATATATTAGTACATAACGGTTAATTGAACATAAGAACTATTATATAAAAACTGATATGGATTTTTTTATACTTTTGATACCTTCTTAGGCACTTTTTATATTTTCTATAATAACATTCTAATTACAAATTAGTAGATTATTTATGCTGATTTTAATTCTAATCTTAATTTATCTGCAATCATCGCGATAAACTCTGAATTGGTAGGCTTTCCTTTTGAAGCTGAAATAGTATAGCCAAAAATATTTTCCACTGCCTCTTGTTGACCTCTACCCCAAGCCACTTCAATTGCATGTCTAATAGCACGCTCTACTCTAGATGGAGTAGTATTAAATTTAAATGCTATCTTAGGATATAAGCTTTTTGTAATTTGGTTAATTACATCAATATCATTTACAACCATCATAATTGCTTCTCTTAAATATTGATATCCTTTAATATGTGCAGGCACTCCAACTTCATGTATAACATTTGTTACTAATGCCTCCAAATTTTCTTCTTTTTTACTTTGTTCCTTTGATATATCAATATATTGTTGTTTTGTTTCTTTTGTTATAAAATTATTTTTTGTTTGATTTGGTTTAAAGAATTTAATTTCTCTAATTCTTTTTATAAGTACCTCTATATCAAATGGTTTTACTACATAATATTCAGCACCTAATAATATTGCTTTTTGTGTTATTTTGTCTTGTCCTACAGCTGATAACATAATACAAGTTGGCTTTATATCATTATTTAACCCATTTATTTTTTCTAACACTCCCAATCCATCAAGATGTGGCATAATAACATCTAATAAAACAACATCTGGATTAGTATTGTTTATTATATTTATTGCTTCGTTTCCATCTCGTGCTATTCCTATTACTTCCATATCATTTTGTGCATTTATGTAAGTAGATAATGTGTTACTAAACTCCTGGTTATCATCTGCTATTAAAATAGTAATTTCTTCTTTCATATTTTCCTCCTAAAATTAATTGTAAATTTTTTACAATTATGATTATAAAATTTTATTTGAGGATTTGCAATAGATTATTGGAAATTTTTTCCATTTATTTGTAAAACTACTATTTTTATATACTTTTCGTTATATATTTTTTGGATAATTCTTTTATATAATTTAAATTTATATTTTTTATTGCAAAATCTTGCATTAATTTTGTTTTTGTTTCTTCATCTATTTCTATTTTACAAACAATATTTTCTTTATATTCTGAATATATTATAGTTATATCGTTATTTTTACAATAATGTTTAAAATTTTCAAATTCTCCATATTCTAAACCTACTTTTAACTCTTGTCCATAACACATTTTTATTTTAATACTACTTTCTATTGCTTTTAATGCACTATTAGAATATGCTCTAACTAGTCCACCTGTGCCTAATAATATACCACCAAAATATCTTGTAACAATAATTAAAACATTAATTAAATTATTCTTTTGTAAAATGTTTAACATAGGAGCTCCTGCTGTACCTGATGGCTCACCATCATCGCTTGATTTTTCATATATTTTATCATCTTTTATTACTCTATATGCAATACAATTATGTCTTGCATCAAAATATTTCTTTTTTGTTTTTTTTATTATCTCTTCCGCTTCTTCATTATCTTTAATATAAAATAAATTTGCTATAAATCTTGATTTTTTTTCAGTAATTTCTTCTTGTACATTTTCTTTAATTGTTAAAAATTCTTTCATATTAAATTTTATTCCTTTACCCTTTCTATAATCCTGCCACATATCCTGTTGAATAAGCAATTTGTAAATTAAACCCTCCTGTATAACTATCTACATCAATAATTTCTCCTGCAAAATATAATCCTTTTATAATTTTTGATTCCATTGTTTTTGGATTAATTTCTTTTGTATTAATTCCACCACTTGTTATAATTGCCTCTTCAATTGGTCTAAAGCCTTTTATCTCTATTCTAAAATTTTTTAGCTCCTGCATAAGTTTTCTTCTTTCTTCTTTAGTAATTTCATTTACTTTTTTATCAGGATTAATTTTACTTCTTTCTATTATAACTGGAATCAGCTTTTGTGGAATTAACTCATCTAAGCTGTTTTTAAACTGTTTATTTTTTTGCCTATTAAAATCTCTTAAAATTCTATCATCTAGCTTTTCATCAGATAAAGCAGGCTTAAAATCAATACTTAAAATAATTTTTTTATTTTTTAGTTTTTCTTCAATATTTTTATATCTTACTAAATGTGCTGAAGCACTTAATATAGTTGGACCAGATACTCCAAAATAAGTAAATATCATCTCTCCAAAGTCTTCATAAATATTTTTATTTGTTTCTAAATCTAAAAATTTTACTTTTACATTCTTTAAACTTAATCCTTGTAATCTTTGACATTCTTCTTTTTTATAACTTTCTAATGGTACAAGTGATGGATGTATTTTTGTTATAGTATGTCCTAACTTTTTTGCCAATTTATACCCATCACCGGTTGATCCTGTTAATGGGTAGCTTTTTCCTCCAGTTGCTAATATAACTTTTTCTGCTTCTAATTTTTTCTTATTTACAGCTACTCCTATTACACTTTTATTTTCTATTAATATGTCTTCTACATTTTTATTATATATAACATTTATACCTAACTCTTTTATCTTTTTTGTAAAACACTTTAAAACATCTAAAGATTTATCTGTTACAGGAAATATTCTATTTCCCCTTTCTTCTTTTACTTCGAGTCCTTCTCCTTTTAAAAATTGAATTATATCTTTATTTGTAAATTGCTTGTAACAACTATATAAAAACATTCCATTTCCTGGTGTATTTTTTATAAATTCTTCCATATTTAGAGAAGATGTAATATTACATCTCCCCTTTCCAGTTATTAATAACTTTCTACCTAATGATTGCATTTTTTCTATTAAAGTTACCTGATTTCCGGTTTTCTGCTGAAGTAATCGCTGCCATCATTCCGGCAGGGCCTCCTCCTATTACTATTACCTTCATTTAAAAATCCATTCCTTCATTATATCAATATTTAGAAGTCAATTTCTTTATTGTCTAACATTATTCATTTTTTGAAATCATATACTCTATTGCCTTTATAACTCCTAGTTTTCCATATTCGTATGTAAGTCCTCCTTGCATATATGCAATAAATGGAGGTCTAATTGGACCATCACAACTAAGTTCTATGGTAGAACCTTGTGTAAACGTTCCTGCTGCCATAATAACTTTATCACTATATCCTCCCATTTCTCCTGGATATGGAATAACATTTGAATCAATTGGAGAACCCTTTTGAATTCCTTGGCAGAATTTTACTAATTTTTCATCTGAACCAAAATGTATAGTCTGTACAATATCAGCTCTCTTATCGTTATATTTAGGCTCTACATTATAACCTAATTTTTCTAGAATTTTACTAGCAAAAACTGCGGTTTTTACGCTACTTTCTACAACAGATGGTGCAAAAAATAGTCCTTTTATAAAATTGACATTTTGATTTAATGATGGTCCTATTTCTTTTCCAATACCTGGCGAAGTTAGTCTTTCTGCACATAATTCTATTAAGTCTTTTCTTCCTACAATATACGCACCTGAAGTTGCAATACCTGCTCCCAAATTTTTCATAAGGGATCCTACTGCTATATCTGCTCCTACTTCAATTGGCTCTTTATCTTGTACAAATTCTCCATAGCAATTATCTACCATAATAATTACATCTTTATTTACTTCTTTAATAGCTGAGATTGCTTTTTCTATTTTTTCTATAGTTAAACTTTCTCTAGTTGAATATCCTCTGGACCTTTGAATTTCGACAACTTTAACATCTTTTTTTGATAGTCTTGTTTTTATTTTATCATAGTCAAAATCATTATCAACTAAATCAATTTGTTCATATTTAATATTAAATTCTTTTAACGAACTTTTACTATCTCCAGATATTCCAATTACTGTTTGCAATGTATCATATGGTTCTCCTGTTATACTAAGTAGTATATCATTTGGTCTTAATAATGCTGATAAGGTAACTGCTAATGCATGTGTTCCTGAAATTAATTGTGCTCTTACCAATGCATCTTCTGCTTTAAAAACATTACTATAAATTTCTTCTATTTTATTTCTTCCAGGCTCATCTATCCCATATCCTGTTGATGAATTTAAATGTGCTTCTTGTAAATCACATGCTTGAAATGCTTCTAATACTTTTTTACTATTTACTTCACATATTCTTTCAATATTTTTAAAAACTGGCTCTATTTCTTGTTCTGTTTTTTTTATTAGCTCTTCTAATTTATAATCCATTATTATTCTATCCTTTCATTTTACCACATATATTTTACAATATTTTGATTATTATTGCAATGATAACAGAACAGAAGTTATATATTTTGATAATAAATATTAATAGATAAACTTTTTTCATTAAAAAATACCTCATCTGATATTTATTTTTATTATATCATAAGAGGTATTTTTTCGTTTTGCAAAAAATTTTTTTATGCTACCTATATCTTTTCATATCTAACTTTATTTTTTATAATAGTTAAAGATACACTTACCTATTAAATTATATCTATAATACAAATTCTTTTATTAGCACTACTCCTCCTGCAAGTGTTATTAATACAACAAATCCTAATGTAAAGTATATTCTCATTTGTCCTGTACTTACTGATA
>CANQVM010000065.1 GCA_947627265.1 uncultured Clostridia bacterium
GGTGCTCCCTCAAGGATTCGAACCTTGGACCCACCGGTTATGAGCCGGTTGCTCTGACCAACTGAGCTAAGGGAGCTTATGCTTTTTTATCTAGCACATGTAAAAGTATAACCTATTTTTTTTCAATTGTCAATACATTTTTAAATTTTTTAAATTTTTTAAATTTTTTAAATTTTTTAAATTTTTTAGCTACTTGTAAAATTTCAAAAAATATATATTTTTTTGAATTAAATCGAATAGAGGATAACATTTAGTGTGTTTTTCCCCTCTCACACTACCGTACGTGCCGTTCGGCATACGGCGGTTCAATTTATATTAAATATGAACTTTTTGTTATTGGTCTAGTAGAAACTTTTTTTAACCTATCATTATTGATAACAAATTTCATCCAATATTTTTTACATACTAATTGATAATCTTTTCTTGTATTAGCTAAATTGTGTGCTATATCTGGTTTTACATCTAATTGCTTTAATGCTTTTTCTTTTCTTGTCGCTACTTTCCATTGTTTTCAAATTATTGCTCCTATTCGTGTTCTTAGGTGTTTACCAATTTCTGTTATTTTATTCTACATATTTGCTATTCTAAAGTAATTTATCCAACCTCTCACCAGGTAGCTTATTTTCTTAATTTATTTTTAATTTTTACACTTCTATTTCTTCATATGTGGTAACAATTTTTGCTCCTTGTTTAATTAAGTTATTTGTACCAATAGAATTTATAGAATTTATATTTCCTGGAATAACATATACATCTCTGCCTTGTTCTAAGGCAAAATCTACTGTAATTAGTGTTCCGCTTTTTTCTTTTGCTTCAACAACAATTACTCCTTTACTAATTCCACTAATAATTCTATTTCTTGCAGGGAAGTTATTTTTTTCCGGTTTTGTACCTAAAGGATATTCAGAAATAATTGCTCCTCCATTTTGTAATATTTTTTTACACAACCCCATATTTTCTATTGGATATATTATATCTAATCCATTGCCAACTACTGCAATTGTTTTTCCATTTGTAGATAATGTTCCAATATGCGCATAGCTATCCACGCCTTTTGCTAATCCACTAACAATATTGATATTTTTTTTTGCTAGATTATGTGCAAAATACCTTGATACTTTTTTTCCATAGTCTGATGCTTCTCTACATCCTATAATTGCAATAGATGTATTATTTAAAATGTTTTTATTGCCTTTTATATATAAAGTAATAGGTGGATCATATATTTGTTTTAAATTATTTGGATATTCTTTATCTATAATACACATTATATCTATGTTTTGTCGTTTCATATATGAAATATGATTATTTACATCATTTCTTACTTTTTTATCTAAAATATTATTTATTAAATTTTTGCCTATCCCTGGAATTTCTATTAATTCTTTTTCTGTTAAATTATAAATTGTTTCTGGTGTTTTATATTTTTCTAATAAAATTTGTTTTCTTTTACTTCCTAAATTTTTTATTAGTGACAACCATATCCAATATCTTTTTTGTTCTAAATTTTGCAATCTTTTCTCCTTTTGTTGATTATTTATATTAGCTTATTTTATTCTTTTATATTAATTATTTATATTGATATATTAATTTATAGTTATTTTTAGCTTTGTATTGCTCTTTAGTTGCTTGTATAACGTTGTTCATAAGCATTGCAATTGTCATAGGTCCAACGCCACCTGGAACTGGAGTAATGTAACTTGCTTTTTTTTGTACGTTTTCAAAATCAACATCCCCAGTTAATTTTCCATCTTCGCTTCTGTTAATACCTACATCAATTACAACTGCTCCCTCTTTTATCATATCTTCTTTTACAAATTTAGATTGTCCTATTGCTGCAATTATAACATCTGCTCTCTTTGTGTGATCTTTTAAGTTTTTCGTTTTTGAATGACATACAGTAACTGTTGCATTTTTTTGTAAACAACATTGAATTAATGGCTTTCCAACAATATTACTTCTTCCTAAAATTACGACATCTTTTCCATTTAGGTCAATATTATATTCTTCAAACATTTTCATAACTCCATATGGTGTACAAGATATAAATGTTTCTTCTCCTATGCAAAGTTTACCTACACTAGATGGCGTGAATCCATCTACATCTTTTGAGTATGTTATTGTTTTAAAAGCTTCATTAATGTTTAATTGGGTTGGTATTGGACTTTGTAATAAAATACCATTAATTTCTTCTTTTTTATTTAGCTCTTTTATTAAATCAAGTAGTTCTTTTTGAGTTGTTTCATTTCCCAATATATATTCTTGATACTCAATTCCTATTTCATTACAAGCTTTACTTTTATTTTTTACATATACTTTAGATGCTGCATTATCACCCACCATAATAACTGCTAATTTTGGAGTAATGCCTTTTTCTTTTAATTCATCACATTCTATTTTTAAATTTTGTCTGATTTTTTTTGCTAATTCTTTTCCATCTATAATTTTTGCCATTTTGCTACCTCTCCCTTCTAGTTCATTTTTTAGTTATTTAAAATTGAATCATTTACAACTTTATATTCTATATCCCTCGTGTGTATCCAAAAGCAATCATAAAACCACGATTTTTAGTCTTTTTCTATATTAGTTGTGATGTCTCCATCATAATCCGCAACAATCTTTACTTTTATAAAATCTAATTTCTTTTTGAAAAGATAATTATTTTTATTTCTTCCATATATTTCCATTTTCTAAAAACTCTTTAATTCGCATATTATATTTTTTTCGTTAATATCTATTGCTTTAATTGGTTTCTTTTTTATCTGTTTATCTTCATTATTGTCAAATCCATAATTATTAGAAGTTTTTAACACAAAGCTTATTACATATGGATCTGCATTTCCATCTTTATCTATCTCTCCAATAATTACTTTATCAATTAATAATTTAAAAATTTCTTTATCAAATTTAGTTATTAATTGACTATTTTTAAGAAACTCTTTTATCTCAACAATCCTATCTTTTACAGCATTATCGTTATTTAAATTATTTTCTCTTTCTTCTCTTTGTTTTCTAATATTTTTTATTTTTCTTTCTAGTTCATAATTCTTTTCTTTAAATGCTTATTCTGTTATTGAATTTTCTAGTTTTAAATCTAATAATTTCTTCTGCTTTTCTTTTAAATCATGTTCCTTTATATTCAGTTTTTCAATTTCTGTTGTAGCATTACTTTCTTTTAAAATAGGTTCTGTTTTTTCTATAAAGTTTCTAATTATTGTAGCTTTACAGCACATAATACATTAAAAGCATCTAAAAAGCATTTTTCTAGCATTTCTTCTGAAATACTTTTTCCATAATTACAATCTTTTCTTCCTTGTTTTACAACTGTTGTACAACACCAAGCTTTCTTATCTTTCAATGTCCTAGACCAATCTTTTAGCGTAGCAGGTCTCCACAGAAAGCACAAAATGTTATTCCAAGTTTATTCATCTATTATTGCCTCATGATTATTTTTTACCAAATATTTTTGTTCTTCTCCCATATTTTCTAATCTTCTATGGGTTACTGGATCAGCTGTATATGTTTTTCCTTGAAGTAAATCTCCTTTATATTTCTCGTTTTTCAGTATTTTTCTTACTGTATTTTCATACCAAATTGTATTACCTATTTTAGTTGGTATTCCCATTTCATTAAGCTCTCTTGTAATCATTAAAGTTCCATACCCTTGAATAAACTTTTCAAATATAAATTGTATTACTCTTTTTTCTTCATCATTTACTGTTATAGTTTTAGTTAGCTTATCATAATTATATCCATAACAACCATGAAATCCAACTAATTCTCCTCGTTTCATCTTCATTTCTAATCCAAGTTTTACATGTGATGATATAGTTTCGCTTTCTTGCTGTGCTACTGAACTTAAAATTGTTAATAATAATTCTCCCTGCATATCTAATGTATTTATATTTTCTTCTTCAAAATAAACTGCTACATTTTTCTCTTTTAGTTTTCTAACATAATTTAAAGTATCAACAGTCTTTCTAGCAAATCTTGATATTGATTTCGTAAGCAACAAATCAAATTTACCTTTTAATGCATCTTCTATCATCTGCATAAAATCATTTCTTTTATAATCTTGAGTTCCTGATATTCCTTCATCAGCATAAACTTTTGTGGGTATCCATTTAGGATTTGATTTCATCTTTTCTGTATAGTATTGTAGCTGTGATTGATAACTATTTCTTTGGTCTTCCATGTCTGTACTAACTCTAGCATATGCAGCTACTCTCTTATAGGACCATCTATTACAACTCCTCTGCTCCTATCTATGCATCCTTCTACTTTATTTATGATTTGGACTTCGGCCATTTTTACCTCCTTCTATGCCGTTTCCAAAAACAATCGTATGTACTTATTATATATTAATGACATCTTTTTTACAATACGATTTATGTTTTTTTCTATCATTTTATTTTTAATTTTTCTTTTATTTAATTACATTCTTCTTCTGTAAGTTTGTTTTCTTCCTGTAATTTGTTCAAAATTCCTATGTATGCACATTTCTTTAATAATTTATTTAAACTACTATCAATTTCTACATGTTGCATACTCCCGCACCTCCTATCTATATTTTCTAATAATATCTTTAAATACCTCATTTTTTCTTCATTTTTCATTTTTGTAAATTATTA
>CANQVM010000066.1 GCA_947627265.1 uncultured Clostridia bacterium
TGTTGAAACTCTTGGAAACCATATTGTTGTACAAGGTGGAACTTTCTATAATGATGCTGTTTTAAGAGCTTTTGAATTAATTGTTGGAAAAAATGTCATTAGACCAGACATTTCAGGATTAATGGGTGCTTATGGAATGGCTCTACTTTCTAAAGAACAATATGAGTCAAACTTAGATATGGCATATACTTCTACAATTTTAAAAACAGATGAATTAGATAAATTAGAAATCAAAATAACACATACACGTTGTAATAAATGTGAAAATCATTGTAAATTAACTGTTAATAAATTTAGTAATGGACAAATTCATGTATCTGGTAACCGTTGTGAAAAAGGTGCTGGAATTGTTACTAAAGCTAAAAAAATACCAAATTTAATTCAATATAAATATGAAAGGTTATTTTCTTATCAACCACTAGAAGAACAATTTGCCCCAAGAGGTGTTATTGGTATACCTAGAGTTTTAAATATGTATGAAGATTATCCATTTTGGTTTACTTTTCTAACCAATTTAGGATTTCGTGTTATTCTATCTGAGAAAACTACCCGTAAAACATATGAAAAAGGTATGGAATCTATGCCTTCTGAATCAGTTTGCTATCCGGCAAAACTATCTCATGGCCATATTGAAAGTCTATTACAACAAGGTATTAAAACTATATTTTATCCTTGTATTCCATATTCAAGAAAAGAATATGAAAAGGCTGATAACCATTATAATTGTCCTATAGTAATTTCTTATTCTGAGGTATTAAAAAATAATGTAGAAGGATTAAAAAATCCAGACATTAAGTTTATCAACTCTTTCTTACCTTTTGAAAAGAAAAACTTGGTTAAAAAAATATTAGAATTAGATGAGTTTAAAGAATATAAATTTACTAAATCAGAATTAAATATAGCTGTAGAAAAAGCAGAACAAGAATATCAAAAATTTAAAAAAGACATTAGAGATAAAGGTTTAGAAACTGTAAGATATATTGAAGAAAATAATTTAAAAGGAATTGTTTTAGCAGGAAGGCCTTATCATGTTGACCCTGAAATTAATCATGGTATTGATACCTTAATTACTTCATTAGGACTATGCGTTTTAACTGAAGATAGCATATCTGATAAATCAGAAGCTAAACGCCCTATTAGAGTCGTAGATCAATGGGTATATCATGCAAGATTATATGCTGCAGCAGATTTTGTTGGAAAACACGATTCCTTAGAATTAGTTCAACTTAATTCCTTCGGATGTGGTGTAGATGCTGTTACAACAGACCAGGTAGAAGAAATATTATCTAGTTTTGATAAAATGTATACTTTAATAAAAATTGATGAAGTAAACAATTTAGGTGCAGTTAGAATTCGTATTCGTTCACTCCTTGCAAGTATGAAAAAAAGGGAACAAGAAAAGAAACAAGAAAAATTAGAAAAAGGTAATTATGGTGTTAATAAAAAAATATTCACAAAAGAAATGAAAAAAGACTATACTATTTTAATTCCTCAAATGGCACCAATTCATTTTGAACTACTAGAATCTTCTGTTAAATCTTCTGGATATAATGTTGAACTACTAAGAGAATGTACACAAAAAACAGTAGAAACTGGTTTAAAATATGTTAATAATGATGCATGTTATCCATCTATTTTAGTTACAGGACAAATGATAGAAGCCCTACAATCTGGTAAATATGACTTAAATAAAACTGCTTTAATTATGTCTCAAACAGGTGGTGGATGTAGAGCAACAAATTACATAGGATTTATCCGTAAGGCTCTAAAAGATGCTGGATTTGAAAACATACCTGTTATATCTTTTAATATTGTTGGAATGGAAAAAATGCCTGGCTTTAAATTAACAGTTCCTTTAATTGAAAGATTGCTAAAAATGATAGTTTATGGAGATTTACTTCAAAAAATGTTAACTAAAAATAGAGCATATGAAGTAAATAAAGGTGAAACACAAAAACTTTTTGATTATTGGATGAACAAATGTAAAAAATTACTAGAAAAATCCACAAATAAAGAATTTAAACAAAGTATTTATGATATTGTAAATGACTTCGAAAAAATAGAATTAGACACTTCTATTAAAAAACCAAAAGTAGGAATTGTAGGAGAAGTTTTAATTAAATATCATCCTTTTGGAAATAATCATGTTGCAAACATTTTAGAAAAAGAAGGTGCTGAAGTAATTTTACCAGACTTTATGGGATTCGCTAAATTTATGTGTACCCATAAGATTACATTTAATAGTTTATTAAATACTAATAAAACATCTTCTAAATTAATGAAAGTAGCAATTAAATTAATTGATATTCTTGAAAAAGATGTAAAAATTGCTTTAGCAAATTCAAAAAAAGATTACTTACAACCATGTGATATTTGGCATCTAGAAGATAAAGTAAAAAATATTTTATCTATTGGTAATCAAACAGGTGAAGGTTGGTTTTTAACTGCAGAAATGATTGAATATATTGAAAATGATATTCCAAATATTATTTGCGTACAACCATTTGCATGTTTACCAAACCATGTAGTTGGTAAAGGAGTTATAAAAACAATTAGAAGTATATACCCTGAAGCTAATATATCTCCTGTTGACTATGACCCAGGTGCAAGTGAATCAAATCAAACTAATAGAATTAAGCTTCTTATGACAGTTGCTAAAGACAATTTAAAAAGTAAAGAAAACGAGAAAAAATCATTAGATAAAGAAAATGTTTCTGAGGTACAAAAAGAAACAATTAAAAATGAGACTTACTTAAAAATGTAATTCTCATTTTTAAGTAGGATAAAAGATACAAAATTAAAAAAATTTTGTATCTTTTTTATTTTAATTAGCAAGTAATTTTTTTATTTCTGACATATTTAATTTCACCTGATTATATCCTAGCCTATAAAGTTCATCTATCTTTTTCATATCAAGAAGTCCTATTTTATTACTTTTTATTTTGATATTATAGTCAGATCCTTCTAACTCATAATTTGATAATTCTTTACATAGCAATCCTATTGACCTTCCTGCTACTTCTATTAAATTTTTATCACATACATTACTTTGTTTTTCATCAAAAATAATATTAATAACTTTATTAGCTCCTAAAAATTTTAATTCTTTCCACGGTACATTCTCTCTAATACCTCCATCAATAAGTTTAGTACTTTTATATGCACAAGGAGAAAAAATAACTGGATAACTGCAACTTGCCCTAACAACTGTTCCAATATCTTCATCATTTATAAAAACAGTATTATCTAAAATATTTGTTCTAAGTTCACACGAAGTAAAACAAATTACTTCTCCATTACATAAATTAACACATGGAATTGCTAATGGCTTTTTTATATCTTTTATTTTATAAATTTTCTTTTTATTACAAACTTTATTTATTAATTTTTCAATTTGTTTTCCAGAATTTAGTCCTTTAATTACAATTTTTCCTGTTAATAATAATCCTAAAATTAACTCAAAAATATTTTTTATATCAACATATTTAAATTTTTTACAATATTTTTTAAATATTTCATACATTTCATCTGCCGAAAATCCACAGGCATATAAACATGCTACTATACTTCCTGAAGATGTTCCACCTATATAATCAAATGTTATATTTTCTTCTTCTAATGCTTTAATTGCCCCAATATGAGCTGCACCTTTTACGCCTCCGCCTGCCAGACATAATCCATTTTTCATCATTATTTCCTCCATAATTATTTTATGATTTCTAAATTTTTTGGTTACAAAGTTACAATTCACAGTTAAATTAACTATTATAATATGTTTATAAATAATTATATTTTAAAAAAATAAGAAGAAACTAGTTTTTTTGTTATCTTTATGGTATAGTATATATGAAAGGTTTTGGTAATATGGAACAAAATTATTATGAAATATTAGAAGTAGATAAAAATGCTTCAAATGAAATTATAAAAAAAGCATATACTACTTTGGCAAAAAAATATCATCCTGATTTGCAATCCGATGATTTAAAACATTTATATGAAGAAAAATTTAAATTAATAAATGAGGCTTACGAAGTACTATCAGATGAGGAAAAAAGAAGAAATTATGATTCAACTATTAAAGAACATACAATTACTAAACAAGAATATGAAGCAATTTACATTGAAAATCAACAACTAAAAAATACAATTACAAAATTACAAAATGAATTATCTTATAAAAATAATAATTTAGACTATACTTCTTATAATGAATCTGAATCATATTATAATTCAATTAAAAACCAAAATAATAACCAATATAATAATAATTTTAATCAATATAGAAATTACAATACAAATAATATTTATGATTATAAAATAAAAAATAAAATAAAATTTTTTATTATCATTATAATAATTATGCTTATTTTATTTTTATTATGGCATATTCCATTTATACGAAATTTAATAAACCATAATATTCTATTACAAACTATATTTAGTTTTTTTTCTTAATGATATATCAACATTAATAGTTAAAAAATAAAAAACTAGCAGATTTGAAGTGAACCCCAAATAGTAGACTAATAATAAAAAACTATTTGGTAGATAGGGACTACAATTAAATGTAGTCTC
>CANQVM010000067.1 GCA_947627265.1 uncultured Clostridia bacterium
CCATAAAAAATACACCTCCGTTTAGATTTTAACACAATAGTCTTTTTTATTGTGTCTACTAAACGGGGTGCACTTCATTAACTATCATAGTTTTATTTTTTAAATGAATTTTATATATATCTCATTTTTACTTACGTTTCTATCTTTAGCTATTCTTTTTATTATTTCCTTTTTTTCTATTCCCTGTTTTTCATAAAAAGCATAATGTTCATCTAAAGTCATTTTATCTAGTTGTTCTATTTCTTTTGTTTTTGCACCTTCAATAATTAATACTATTTCTCCTTTTATATCTTCTACATTATCCTGTAACTTACTTGCTGTTCCTCTTATAGTTTCTTCATGTATCTTTGTTAGTTCTCTTACCAATACAATTTCTCTATCAACTAGTATAGTACTTAAATCTTTTAATGTATTTTTTAATTTATGGGGTGCTTCATATAAAATTACTGTTTTATTAGCTTTTTTTATTTCTTCTAATTTTTCTCTTCTATTCTTTTTATTTAACGGTAAAAATCCTACAAATGTAAATTCTTTTGTGCTAATTCCTGAAATAACTAATGCATTTATCATAGCACAAGCACCTGGTATAGGAATTATTTTTATATTTTCCTTAATACATTCTTTTATTATATCTTCGCCTGGATCACAAATTCCAGGAGTTCCTGCATCAGATACTAATGCTATTTTTTTACCATCTTTTAGTTGTTTTATTAAATTTTCAGTTCGTATTCCTTCGTTATGTCTATGATAACTTATCATTGTTTTTTTTATTTCTAAATGGTTTAGTAACTTTAATGTTTGTCTTGTATCTTCTGCAGCAATTAAATCTACTTCTTTTAAAATTCTAATTGCTCTTAATGTTATATCTTCTAAATTTCCTATTGGTGTTGCAACAATATATAGTTCTCCTTCGGTTTTATTTTCCATATAAAAATTCATTCCTTTCTTGCTTTGCTTAAAATTACACATAAAATAAAATTTTTGAGTTTATTTTTAAATCAACTTCTTTTATATTTTATTATAAATTTTTAATAATTCTTTTGTATATTCTCCTTTTTCATTATAAATATATAAATTTTTTTCTACCTTTAAAAATGGTTTTGCATTTTTTTTTCCTTTTATTAATACCAATTTTGGTTCTTTTTCTTTATTTGAATAAACCATTCTTAATATTTTTGGTTCTATTTTATATTCTCTCATTATACTAAAAATATCAACTAACCTTTCTGGTCTATGAACCATATAAAACTCTCCGTTATCTTTTAATAAATCTTTTGCTACTTTAATAAAATCTTCTAAACTTGCTGTTATTTCGTGTCTAGATACTATCTTTTTTTCTTCTTCATTTATTATACCACTATTCTTCTTTTTATAAGGTGGGTTTGTAATAACGACATCAAAGATTTGTTTTTGATAAATTTTTGTTATATTTAAAATGTTTTCATTAATAATTTCAAACTTATCCTCCAATTTATTTAGCTTAATGCTTTTTTTAGCCATTTTAGCAACATCTTCTTGTAACTCCACACCAATTATTTTTTTTAGGCTTGTTTTACCACATAGTAGTGTTGGAATAATTCCTGTTCCTGTTCCCAAATCTATAACCATAGCATCTTTTTTTATTCCTTTTGCAAAATCTGATATTAATACACTGTCTACTCCAAAACAAAATCCACTTTTATCTTGGATTATTTTTAAGTTTTTAAATTCTAAATCATCAATTCTTTCATTTTCTTTTAAATTTATTTCCATTTCTAATCCTTTAAATTATAATATATTCTTAGTTTTAACAATATAGTCTTTGTTGCATATTATATAACAAAAGTAATTAAAATGCAAAATTATGTGAGGTGAAGTAAATGGGAGAAACAAAAAAAAATAATCAAAAGTTACCCCCTAAAAAGAAACTTGATTTTAAAACATGCAAAAAAAATACACTACATTCTTTAAATGAAGTAGAGTATTTTTTAAATAATTTAAAAAAGTTTACAAGATATGTTAGAATTTATAAGATTTTTAAGTGATTTTTTAATTTTTTATATCATATATTTCTTTAAATTCCTCATTTTCATTTCCATCTATTAAAATTTTAATTTTGTTTACTTCTGTTAATTGAGTTAATGTTTTTACTAAGCTACCTACTATATTTGTTTTTAACTTTTCATCTGTTTTATCATAATTTAAAAATTCAGTAGAAAAGTCTAATACTAAACAATCTTCCTCCATATAACATTTTTGTAATTTTGTATTTTCTGGAATGATTTTTTCTTCTTTTTCACTTTTTGGACCTTCTATTAATAAATTAACTAATTTGTCATATGGGTCATTTAAAATTTCTTTTATATCTATAAGCCTAGCCTCTGGAACTAATTCTTTTGTTTCTTTAGATTGAAAATATAAACTTACAATTGTTTGTCTTAATTGTTCTTCTGATATTTCTTCTTCTGGTGTATATTCTTCTACTGTAGTTTGTTCATTTTGCTTTTCTTTAAAATATTTAATAACAAAATATCCTCCTATTAAAATAATAATTAATAATACTGTAAAAATAATAACTATCTTTTTGTTCTTCATCGTTATCCTCCTTAAATGAATATTTATAATTAATATTATTGTTTGTTTGTCCTTTTTAGAACCAATTTTTTCATTTAATTTCAACACCTTTACATTATTTTCCATTTGACAAAAAACGGTTTTCCGTATACAATTAAAGTGTTGAAGGTAAACTATATAATTCAAAAAGGAGTCTTAGTCATGAGTGAAATATTACATGTTGGACTTGATGTGGGTTCAACAACTGTTAAAATCATCGTTATGGATGAGAAAAAAAATACTATATATAAAAATTACCAAAGACATTTTTCTGATACAAAAAATACTGTTTGCAAAGTATTAGAAGAATTATTATTAAAATATCCTAGCAATACATTTACAATAGCACTTACCGGATCTGGAGCAATGTCTGCTGCAAAATTTTTATCTGTAGACTTTATTCAAGAAGTAGTTTCTTGTAAGCGTGCTGTTGAAAAATATATACCAAAAACAGATGTAGTAATTGAACTTCGGTGGTGAAGATGCTAAAATAATTTATTTTGATCAATCTATTGAACAGCGTATGAATGGAACATGTGCTGGAGGTACTGGTGCATTTTTAGATCAAATGGCATCTCTTTTACATACTGATACAGAAGGGCTTAATGAACTTGCAAAAAATTATAAGACTATCTATCCAATAGCTTCTCGTTGTGGAGTTTTTGCTAAAACAGATATTCAGCCTTTAATAAATGAAGGAGCAGCTAAAGAAGATATTGCAGCTTCTATTTTTCAAGCAGTAGTAAATCAAACAATTAGCGGACTTGCTTGTGGTAGACCAATTAGAGGTAATGTCGCATTTTTAGGAGGTCCCTTAAATTATTTATCTGAATTACGTACAAGATTTATTGAAACTTTAAATCTTTCTGATGATGAAGTTATTGTACCTGAAGAAGCTCATCTTTTAGTAGCAAAAGGTGCAGCTTTAGACTCTATGGGATCAGAGGTAATAACACCTGATGAATTAGCTAAAAAAATAGAAAAACTTAAAAGCTCACATGATAATACTTCTAAGCCATTAGATCCATTATTTAAAAATGATGAAGATTATGAAAAATTTAAAGAAAGACATAATAAAAATAAAGTTACAAAAAAAGATCTTGAAACATATGAAGGTGATTGTTTCTTAGGAATTGATGCTGGTTCTACTACTACTAAACTAGTATTAATTGATAATGAAGGGAATTTATTATATTCATTATATGGAAGTAATGAAGGAAATCCTTTACAAAGTGTTATTAATATGCTTAAAAAACTATATTTAGTTTTACCACAAAAAACAACATTACGCTTTAGTGGTGTTACAGGTTATGGAGAAAAATTAATTCAAACCGCTTTAAATGTTGATTTAAATGAAATTGAAACAATTGCTCATTATACAGCTGCTAAAAAATTTGAACCAAAAGTAACTAGCATTGTCGATATAGGCGGGCAAGATATGAAATATATTCGTATGAAAAACGGATCTATTGATAATATTATGCTAAATGAAGCTTGTTCTTCTGGATGCGGTTCTTTTATTGAAACATTTGCAAAAAGTTTAAATATTGAAATCTCAGAATTTGTAAAAGAAGCTATAAAATCAAAAACGCCAGTAGACTTGGGTTCAAGATGTACAGTTTTTATGAATTCTAAAATTAAACAAGCTCAAAAGGAAGGTTATTCTGTAGGAGATATTTCAAGTGGATTATCTTACTCTGTTATAAAAAATGCAATTCAAAAAGTTATGAAAGTAAGAGATGTTGAAACTCTTGGAAAACATATTGTTGTACAAGGTGGAACTTTCTATAATGATGCTGTTTT
>CANQVM010000068.1 GCA_947627265.1 uncultured Clostridia bacterium
TGGTCGCTATAGGGCTCGAACCTATGACCCCCTGCTTGTAAGGCAGATGCTCTCCCAGCTGAGCTAAGCGACCGTTTTCCTTTCAACGAAATTCATTATACTAATTTTTTTTATACTTGTCAATACATTTTTATAATTTTTTATAAATTTTTTATAAATTTTTTAAATTAACATTTTTTATCATATTAATAGCTTTACTTACTGTATCTTTATTAACATTAAACTTTTTAGCTAAATCTTTGTTTGTATAATTAGGATTTTCTTGTTTATATTTATAAATTTTAATATACATAGATTTCATTGCTTGATTGTGACATTCTTCCCAATCAATTTCATTTTCTTTTATTTTATATATATCAATAAATTTAAAATTCGTCAATATGGATTTTTTTAAAAATTCTTTTTTGCTATATCTACAATCTAATTCAATATATTTGTTTTTTAATATTCCATTTTTAATTGCTTTCTCTTTTTTTATTTTATCATTTCTTTTTACCTCTTCGAGAGATTGTGCAAATATTTTAACTTTTTCATAATGTTGAATTCCATTTACTTCAATTATTACTTTTCTTTTTTTATCATAAAAATCATAAAAATGGGGTTTTGACCAAGGTATCTCTTTTACTGTTGGATGAAATGAAATTTGAATATTCATTTGATTAAAAACTTCAAGTAAAAACTTTTCAGAATACGAAATTCCATCACTACATTTAGGGCATCCTATAGAGTGCAAACGATAAATAGTACTTATTTTAAAACTTATATTTCTTTTTTCTCCACAATATGGGCAAATAGGATAAATCTTTTTATTGCTTGACCTTCTACACTCATAAATTAAATGTTTGTCTTTTTCTTGAAAAAAAGGAATCATCCATGGTTCTTCAGTTGCTATATCATCTTTTCCTTTTATAGCTACTTTTTTGGTACAGTATCTGCATACTTTTTTTGATGACCTTATTGCATTCTCATCTGCCCAATCTATGTATCCGACAGATATTACAATGATATTGGTAAGCCTTTCGAATGATTCCTGAACTTTTATAACGTTTTTGTCCAATAATAGTTAAATCTCTATTTGCATCAATAATTCTCTCCCCTTTTTCAAAAATATAATCACCAGTATGATAACCAATAATATTTGCAATTTTACAATTTAATAAATTGATATTTCTTATATCTTTTATTCTATTTTTATATTGAATTGTTAAATATGTCATTTTATTAATAGATTTAATATCTATTATTTGCATTTTTCCTTTCATACCATCATAATAAAATGGTAAAATACATCCCTTAGAATTCAACCAGTCATTTCTTCCATACTTTTTAGGGACACAAGTAAAGTCTATTTTTTTTATTAATTTATTATTATCTAATACCAAATCTCTAAGTTTTATTTCTGATAAATGGCAAGTTCTCATTCTTTTTTCTCTATTTTTATATTTTAATACTATATAATTTTTCTTCTGATGTTCTTTTACTGTTAAATCTCCTCTTACATTATCATAACAAAATGGAATTTTATATCCTACTGATTTTTTCCAATCAATACATGTCCCGATACCATATTTTTTTGTAGGTAATTTTGATAAATCCACTTTTCTTTCCAATTTATCCATGTAATATCTCTCCTATATACTATCCTTGTTTAATTCTTATGCAATTTTTATTTTTCTAATAGCTTATAGTTCACATATTAATATTAATATCAATATTATATTTGCTTTTTATTAATCTTCAGTTATAATTTTTAAATATTTATCTGTAAATTTTTGTAATCCATCTTTTTTTCCTTTTAACATTTCTATTAACTTTTCCGCTTCTTTATATGCATTTTCGTATTCAACAGTTGTTATTTCCATTCTATAAATTCATCTTTTAATAAACCCGTAATACATTCATCTACATATTCATTAGTTGCCAAACACAAATATTTTTTTCTTCTTATTCCCTCATATTTATATCCAAGTTTTTCTTGCATTTTCTTTGATTTTTCATTATTAATAAAATATCCATTTTCAATTCTTCTTAACCCTAATACACCAAAAGCATATTTTATTCTAGTAGAAAAAGCTTCTGTGCCATATCCGTTTTTTTGATATTTTTCATTTAACCATATACCACCACCAACAGTTCCATCTTTTTTATTTATATTTCTTAATTCAGTTCCACCTATAACCTTATTATTATCTTTTAATATTATTGCTAAAGATATTTTAACATTTTCATCTTGATTTTTAGTCATTTCAATAAAATTTTTAGCATCTTTTTTAGTATATGGAAAAGGAACTCCTGCCAACCATTTTGCAACATTTATATTATTAAGTCCTTCAACTAAATCATCTATATCTTCATCTTTCCAATTTCTTAAGATCAATCTTTTACTTTCTATTATCATCTTTACCATCTCCTTTGTCTATATTTTCATTGAATATGAAATATTCTTTACTTTAAATCCAAATTTTTCATAAACTTTTATTGCATTTTTATTTTCTTGATTTACGGTTAGACATAAGTCTGTACAATTATTTTCTTTTGCAATTTTTTTTACATAATTTAATAATTCTGTTCCTATCCCTTTTCCTCTATTTTTTTCATCGATACATATTGCTTCAATTTGTAATTGTTTTCTATATCTCATATTATGATTATCTTTCTCTTTTATATTAAAAGTGACATATCCAATAATTTCATTATTTATCTTTGCTACATATATTTCTTTAGTTTGTATCTTTTCTTTAAAATTTTCTTTACTAATTACTTCATCTACACTTAAAAATAAATCAGGTCTCCAATTTACATGTAGTTCATGAACTTGTTTTGCTAATTTATTTACATTATTAAAATCTTTTATTTGTGGAATCTCTATTGTTATTTGCATTATTATTCACTCCATTCTAATTTTCTTTTATATTTTTATTATTTTTACTTTTATCAAAAAAGTCTCACAAAAGAACCTTTTAAGACTCCTTTGCAAGACTTTATACATCTTACTTTATAAGTGTAGGCAACATCCATATTTTTGCTACCATTTACCGCTCAAAGTTTATTACTTCTAGGTAAACTCTTAAATTATGTGTTTTATTCTAACATAATATTTTAAATTTGTCAAATATTGTTCATAAGTCAAATTATTTTATACTTTTGCGAGACTTATTATAAACTACTTATCTCCACCACTTAAATTGTTACAACCCTTGTTTAAAAATTGTTTAAGTTTTTCTTAAATATCAGCATATTGTTTAAAACTATGCTTTAAGTAATTTTTTACAATATTATTTTCTTTTTTCTTATTGTATAAAAGTGTGTATCTTGCTTAAAATACGCAAAATACACTCAAATATAAAATTGTATAATTAATTACATTACATAAAGGATAAAACGGAATGTATCCCCTTTTCCGGCTTTGAGTAGGAAGCGAAACATGTCGATAACAAGCATAACGTTCGTCATTTAGAAAAACTCCACCTCTACAAACTATCTTATCATTATAAATTTTTGCTGTCATTTCGTAACATATTTTCTTTTAATACAGCATCCTTTTCATTATTTATTCCATCTGGTAAATAATTAATATCATTAGTAGCATTTTGAGAAATATTAGTTTGATTATAGGTTTCATTTTTCTTATAACTATCTATATCTGATACAGGAATCCATACAAATTCATTTTCATCAGAATCTGTTATTACTAAACCATTGTCTATTATATCTTCTCCCTCAATACCTGTAGTAGCATATCCTGCAGGTATTGGCGCTATTTTATTATTTTTATCTTTATTTTCTCTTTATCTATAGGGATTTAATTTTTCCTCCATCCAGTCTAGAAGCACTTTTCTAGAATTTTCTTTACAATTTTTATTGATTATTTTTTAATTTCATTGTAAAATAAACATAGAGTCCCCTCCCAAATTAAGGGGCGGTTGATAGAGATATTTAATTGATGTTTTTTTATCCGCTATTTTGACTTATCAAATGTCCTTTGTGGCACACAGGACATATATTAAAGTCAACATCTAGTGTTTTCTTTAGTATTTCCAAAAATGTTTCTGCTGTAGCTTTAAATAATATTTTATATACTTTACTTTGATTTTGATATGCTATCATATATAATTCTGA
>CANQVM010000069.1 GCA_947627265.1 uncultured Clostridia bacterium
TTTTAAAATTACAATTTTATTAAAAATATTGAAAACCCCAGAAAAAAATATCTGGGGTTTGTCAATACTCTGAGTAGGGTAATTCCTACTTTTTTCTTTTTATTTATTTATTCTTTATTTTTTTTGCTAGTTCCTCACTGATTCCTTTTACTTCTATAAGTTCTTGAATACTAACATTCTTTATTTTTTTTATGCTTCCGAATTTTTTTAATAAAGCTTGTTTCTTTGTTTTACCTATTCCTGGTATATCATCTAATGCTGATTTTGTAATATCCTTATTACGTAATTTTCTATGATATGTAATTGCAGTATTGTGTACGGTATCTTGAAAATTCGTTATTAAATTCATTAGTTTTTGTGATATTTGTAACTCTTTTCTATTTTCATCCATTAACGCTCTTGTCTGATGCTTATCATTTTTTACCATCCCAAATACTGGTATATCTAAGTTATATTTTTTTATGGCTTTTTTAGTTGCTCTTATTTGGGTAATTCCTCCATCTGCAAAAATTACATCTGGTAAGTTCCCGAATCCTCCCTTTGGATTTCCAATAGAATGTTTTAATCTTCTTGTTATAACTTCTTCCATACATTTTGGATCATCTTGCCCATATACTGTTTTTATTTTAAATCTTCTTGATAAATTCTTTTTTATAACACCATCTAACATTACACACATACCTGCTACCATATATTCACCAGATATGTTAGAAATATCATAAGTTTCAATTTTTCTAGGTAATTTATCTAATTTTAAAACATTTTTTAATTCTAATAGAATTTCATTTTTATCTTTTTCTTTATTTTCTAAAGTTAATTTGCTATTCATTTCTGCCATTTCAACAAATCTTAATTTTTCTCCCTTTTTAGGACTCTTTATTTCCACTTTCCTTCCTACAGTTGTGGATAACCATTCTTCAATTGTTTCTTTATCTTCTATTTCTTCTCGTATCATAATTTTATTTGGAATATTTGGATTGTCCAAATAATATTGTTTGATAAAGCCAGATAATATTTCTTTATCATCCATATCTTTTAAATCATTATAAAAATAATGCTCTCTTCCTATCATCTTACTACCACGAACAAAGAAAATCTCGATGCAAATTTGTAACTCTGACTTTGCAATTCCAATTACATCAATATTGTTCTCAGATAAATTAGATACCTTTTGTTTTGCTGAAGCACTTTCAATTGCTTGTATTCTATCTCTTAAATCTGCTGCCTTTTCAAAATCTAAATTTTGGGATGCTTCGTTCATTTCACTTTGTAATTCTTTTATAATTTTATTTATTTTTCCATCTAATAAATCAATGATTTCATCAATTTGTCTTCTATATTCTTCTTTTGTTACATTTCCCATACAAGGAGCTAAACATCTATTAATATGGTAATTTAAACAAGGTCTTTGCCTTTCTTTTAATGTTCTACACTGCCTTATTTTATATCTTTGTTTTATAAAGTCCACCATTTCTTTTGCTGCCCCGGGATTAGCATATGGTCCAAAATATTTTGAGCCATCATCAACTACTCTTCTTGTAATGAAAACACCTGGATAATCAGACTTAATATCAATTTTTATATATGGATAAGTTTTATCATCTTTTAATAAAACATTAAATTTAGGTCTATTTTTTTTTATTAAATTACATTCTAAAATTAATGCTTCTGATTCATTATCTACCACAATATATTCAAAATGATCAATTAAGCTAACCATTTTTTCTATTCTAGCTGTTTTATTATTTTTTCTAAAATATTGCCTTACTCTATTTTTTAAAGAAATTGCTTTTCCAACATAAATAATTGTGTCATTTTTATCTCGCATTACATATACTCCTGGCTTGTTTGGCAATTTTTTTAGTTCTTCTTCTATATTAAACATTTTATTCACCTTCAAAAAAACTACTAAATTAAGCATATTCTTTATTTTATTCATTATACTATTTATTTTCTTATTTGTCTATTGAAATTCATGCATAACTCTTGACAAATTTGGAAAAACTATGTAAAATAATATTAAATTAAAAACAATATATTGCGTTTGTACAATACAAAGCCTTTAGAAGTTACTTTAAGAGAATAAGGGTCCTAGGCTGTAAGCCCTTTAAGGTCAACCTAAATAGTAAAACATATTGGAGCAATAAAATAAAGTGAAAAATCTATTTTAGATTTTTAAGCTGGGTGGTACCGCGGAAATTATTTCGTCCCTGCATAAATGCATGGGCGCTTTTTTGTGCCTAATAAGGAGGTTATTTAAATGAATGATTATAAGACACATACTTGTAATGAAATTAGTGTTGAAGATGTTGGAAAAAAAGTAAGAATTGCAGGCTTTGTAGAAACTATACGTGACCTTGGTGGCTTAGTTTTCTTAGATATTAGAGACATGTATGGTATTACACAAGTTGTTACTTCTGGAAATCCTGAAGATGTTGATTTTGCCTCACATATTCCTATTGAATCTTCTGTAACTGTTTTTGGAGAAGTAAAAAGAAGAGATGAAGAAACTATAAATTCTAAATTAAAAACAGGTTTAGTAGAAATTCGTATTGAAGAAATAAAAATTTTAGGTAAAAGAACAAAGAACTTGCCTTTTGAGGTTAATAAAGATCAAGATATTAGAGAGGATTTAAGACTTCAATATCGTTTTCTTGATTTAAGAAACGATAAATTAAAAAATAATATCATATTAAGGGCTAAAGTTCTTCAATTTTTAAGAAACCAAATGATAAAACAAGGATTTTTAGAAGTTCAAACACCTATTTTAACTAGTTCTTCTCCAGAAGGTGCAAGAGATTATTTAGTACCAAGCAGATTACATGCAGGAAAATTTTATGCACTTCCACAAGCACCCCAACAATTTAAACAATTATTAATGGTTTCTGGAATAGATAAATATTTCCAAATTGCACCATGTTTTAGGGATGAAGATGCAAGAGCAGATAGAGCACCTGGTGAGTTCTATCAACTAGATATGGAAATGTCGTACGCTACACAAGAAGATGTATTTCAGGCTATAGAACCGGTTATTTATAATACTTTTAAAGAATTTTCTAATAAAAAAATAAGTGATACTCCTTTTACTAGAATTTCTTATAGGGAAGCTATGGTTAAGTATGGTACTGATAAACCAGATTTAAGAAATCCATTATATATTATAGATTTGTCTGAATTTTTCAAAAAATGTACTTTCAAACCATTTATAGGTAGAACTGTAAGAGCTATTAAAGTAAATGATCATTTATCAAAAGGATTCCATGAAAAAATGCTTAAATTTGCAACATCTATTGGAATGGGCGGACTTGGCTATTTAGAGGTTCAAGAAGACTTAACTTATAAAGGACCTATTGATAAATTTATTCCAGATGATTTGAAAAAAGAATTGTTGGAATTAGCAGGTTTAGAAAAAAATGATACCATTTTCTTTATAGCAGATAGTAAAAAAAGAGCTACTGAACTTGCTGGACAAATTAGAACTGAACTTGCAAATAGATTAAATTTAATTGATGAAAATACTTTTAAATTTTGCTGGATCGTTGATTTTCCAATGTTTGAATTAGATGAACATGAAAAATTGCAATTTAGCCATAATCCTTTTTCTATGCCACAAGGTGGATTAGAAGCTTTACAAAAACAAAATCCATTAGAAATTCTTGCTTATCAGTATGACCTTGTATGTAATGGAATTGAACTTTCATCTGGTGCTGTTCGTAATCATAATATTGAAATTATGCTAAAGGCATTTTCCATGGCAGGATATACAGAGGAAGAAGTTAAATCTAAATTTGGAGCTTTATATACTGCATTTCAATTTGGTGCTCCACCACATGCTGGAATTGCCCCTGGTATAGATAGAATGTTAATGCTTTTAACGGATTCTGATACAATTAGAGATGTTATAGCATTTCCTCTAAACAGTAAAGCACAAGATTTAATGATGGGAGCTCCTGGTACTGTAAAATACGACCAATTAAAAGATGTCCATATAAAATTAGATATAAAATAAAAATTCCAAAATAATAACCACCCGTGAAACGGGTGGTTTTCACTTGCCCTATAAGGGCATATAACATTGCAGCACCTAAAGGTG
>CANQVM010000070.1 GCA_947627265.1 uncultured Clostridia bacterium
TAAAACCTCCTATGATATTTCTATTTTATCATAAGAAGTTTTATTTTTAAACTTTACACAAATTATTCTATATACTCGTATTTTTAAATTCGCCATAATTTTTTAAATATGTTCTATCTCCTTCAGAAGGAAACATTAGTGCATTATCTTCTAATTGAAATTTTCCATCTTTTAATGTTGCTATACTTCCTAAACTTCTTGCATCTATTGCTATTCCATCATCACTCATATATTTTCTTGCTTCTTTATTTAATGTATCTACTGCATTATTATAATCATTTTTTGATTCATCAATATCATCAGATCCTAATGTTATTTTTTCTTCAATATCGTTTGTTTTAATATTATCTGCTGATATTATTTGTAAGCCATGCTTTTCATCATCATATTCATCATTATAAAATACTCTACATAGTATATTATTATATTTTACATATGGACTTTTTTCATCATCATTAGTTGCATCTGGATTCACTTTTAATACATCTTTTGCTAATTCTTCTAATTTTGCAGCATATATGTCCGACACTCTTACTTCTATAGAATCTCCTCCATATTCTTCTTTTACTTTCAAACTATAATCTGTATCTTTTAATTTTTCTTTTAATTTTTCTTCATCTGGTACATCTTTAAAATATTTGCTTAACACATCTTTTAATTGCCCTATTGTAATTTCTTCACTTTCATTTTCTGCTTGATATCCTAGAATATCTGTTTGCGCCATTTCTTTTACATTTGCTATATTTGTTTTATCTTTCGCTTCATTTGCTTTTGTTAATATTCCATTTTCCCCTGTTAATGTTGCTATTGATACTCCTGCTAAGATTAAAAGGACTATTATTGTGATTACTAATGCTATAAGTGTTATACCTTTTTCTTTTGTAACTTTTCCGTAAGTTGTGTTAATATTTTTTTTGTGTGTTAATTTTTCCATTTCTTTTTCTCCTTCTTTTGTTTTATTATTAGCATTTTACTAAAATACTATTCATTTTATATTTTAACTTTATATGTCGTTAAATGTCAATATAAATATTAATAAATTTATAAATATTATTTTATGTGTATTCCTGATACACATTGTAGCATAAAACTTATTATAAAATCAATAAAAATTTAAAAATTTTTTTACTTTTATTTTTTATTTGCATTTTTTTGTTGATTTTTGGAGGTCTTTAGCATGAAAAAATTTAATAATTGTCGTAATGTTATTGGTAGTTTAATAAAAAAACATAGAGAGGAAAAACATTTTACCAAAACAGAATTATCTCATAAATTAGAGTTACTTGGTATTGAATTAGATAGATTTGAATTATATAAAATTGAGAATGCTAAAACTTCTGTAAAAGATTTTGAATTAATTGGCTTATGTATTGTTTTAGATATTGATTTTTCAGAATTGAAAAAAATTGTTGAAGATTATTCATGAACGCACAAAACTTTTTTTATTTTGTGCGTTTTTATACTAATTATTGTTTATTAATCCATTTTATAAATTCTTCTTTTGTTATTTCTTTTAACTTATATGCATTTTTTTTATCTTTCCCCTGTGCTTTAAATAAATTATATTCTATCTCAAAACTACCACCTTTTGATTTTGCCAATGCTTGTTTTTTCTTATATACCTTTCTATACAAATTATAAGCTTCATCTTTTTCTAGATTTTTAGTAAATACTTTATTTGCACCAATTTCTCTACAAGTTTTCTTATCTGCAAATACATTATCACAATATATAACTGCTGAATTAGTTGTTAGAAAATATTTACCACAATTTTTACACTTTTTTAAATAGGTTTTTTCCTGTAATATGAAATATAATTCTAAAAATAATAAATTATAAAAATTATCAATTTCATAAATTTCTTGAATACCATATCTATTATTTTCTCTATCCTTTAAATCTTTTATTATTTCCTTTTCTGTTTTTTTAGATATATCTTTATTTATTTTTATGACTTTATTAAATTGATTATATTTTAAAATATTGTATTCTTCTATATTTTTTTTACTATAAAATACAACTAATCTTTCTAATGGTTTTAAATCTTTTAAATTTTCATCATCATTAAATAAGCAATATTCAATAATGTCAATTATTTGACTTTTATAGCTTTCAAATTCTTTTTTGTACTTACTATATAGATTTTCTATTTTATTGTCTAATTTTTTAATGTCATTTGTATTTAAAGCTAATATTTCTTTTCTCTCTTTGTCTGTTAATAATGTTTGGAATCCATAAAATCTAAAAATCAAATAAGTCATTTCTTTTAAATCTTGTTGTATAAAATCTAAAACTATACTTCCTATTTTATTAGTTTGTTCAAATATCTTTGTAGTATATTGATAATCCCCCTCATTTCATTTGCATCTTCCTTTCAATTTTTTTATTATGATTGGTTCCAACTCTTCTACATATCCTCATTTTGGTTCGTTACGCGAGAATTATTTCAATCTCAACTTGCTTAAACGAATATATTATGCGAAGGATGGATAACACTTTTTATGTCGAGAACTTTATCTCTAAAAAAGCCTCGTTATCCAATCACTTCAATCATAATAATAGAAAAAAGTATAATAATCAATTACTTAAAACAGTAATTAACTATTATACTTTTATAGTACCAAAATAAAACCATAGAAAGTAGAAATCTACAATCTATAGTTCTTGTTATATATTTTTATAATAATTTGTTATATTAAAACAACGGAGCTCTCACTTTTACGGTGAAAGCCCCTGATTTGGTCAGTTGACTAATCCGAATATGTTTCTTTGGCAATTTCCATTGCCTTTTGTGCCTCAGCACATCGCTGCCTAGCAGAACGTGATACTCGTTCGTTTATACGTTCTGCAGTTGCAACGTCCAATGCTTCGATTCTGATTGTTCGGCCACTGCAAGACTTGTTATTCAACAGGGGTCCTGAAGAATATTTTGCTTTTTCATCAAAAATCATTTTTCCCACCTCTTTTTTTAAAGTAATGATAATACCTCATGTGCAGTACACTTAATCTCGCTTTTTTTCGATTCTTGTTTATCCGCTCTGTAAGTTCCGGAAGCTTTTCATTCAACATCCGTATAATCTCACCCTCTGTGGATACGTGAATTGTAGCTGATGTACTCTTGATTTCTGGTTTCTTAGCAGTTTCCATCGTTTCCTCCTAAATTATTAGATGACAAGTGGTTGACCTATACCACTTGTTTTTTGGTTTTGCTAGTGTTCTGACCTTTCAAAATTATTTGATAATTTACACTAGCTCCTACTCTTTACGCGAATTAATCTTGATAGATTATCCGATTATTAAAGTTATGCAATTATAATAGCACAGATTTATGTAAATGTCAATTATATTTCCTGTATTTGTGCGGTTGGTATGTGTCAATTGAAAAAAATCAAAATTATTTGACATTTATATAAAATAATGCTATACTAATAATAGCTTAAGTGAAGTAGCCATTCATGG
>CANQVM010000071.1 GCA_947627265.1 uncultured Clostridia bacterium
TCTACTGCTTTTATTACACTAATTGGTTTTTGTGTTGTCGCACCACTATCTAAATATGTTATTTTTTTATTTTCTAATATTGGAAAATCTTTTTTTATTTGTTCAATATTCATTTTAGTTTCCTTTCAATAATCAAATGTTAATTTAATTATTAATCTAATCTTTCATCAATTTAATTATTAATCTAATCTTTCATCAATTTCATTATTAATCTAATCTTTTATCAATTTCATTTAATATCTGCTCTTTTAGCTCCTCATCCTTTATACTTTCCAGTATTTTATTAAATCTTGCTCTAACCATTAATTTCATAGCTTCTTTTAATTCAAATCCTCTACTCATAATATAGAACAATTCTTTTTCTCCTATTTTACCTGCAGAACTACTATGATTTCCTTCTACCTCTTCTTCAGAACATAAAAGCATAGGTAATGCTATTGATTTAGCAGTATCAGATAATAACATGCAAGCTTCATTTTCGTTTCCAGTTGCTTTTTTACAACCTTTTTTAAAATCAATAGTTCCTTTAAAATGTTTTCTTGATATATCTTTTAGAGCTCCTTGAACATCAATATTGATATTTGATTTTTCTCCTCTTAATTCTGCTATATAATTTAAATCAAATAATTGTTTTTCTATTCCTAGATAAATTGTATTTAAATTGTTATCTGCCTTTTCTCCTATTAAATTTGAATAATAATTTGTAATACTATTTTTTCCACCAAAATCTATAATTGTATAATTTACTTGTGCATTTTTTTCTAATATATTTTCAATGGCTAGAAAATTGTTAGAATTCATATTTATTAAATTTACAATTATAATGTTTAATTCAGAATTTTCTTTTGCTAGTACTTTTATTATTCCATTATGCAAATATTCTTCATTATTTTCCGTTTCATATTTTAAAATTATTGTCGATTTAGAATTTTCTTTTAATTCAATTTCAATATTTTCAAATAAAGTTCTATCTTCTTCATTCAGGTTAAAATTTATTTGATTTTTATTTTCTTTTTTATCTTGGGCAATAATCTTTAATTTACAATTTGATTTTTCATTGACTAAATTAGTCCAATAATTACCTAGTCCATATGTTATCTCGGTATTTTTGGTATCTGAGCTTATTGTTATGTTTTCTGATTCTTTAATTATATCAACATTATTAAATTCTTCAATTATTTCTGGTATATTGATATCTTCAATTTTTATATTATTAATATTAAAATTTCTTGAAGTTCTAACTGGGGTTTCATTTAATTTCATAATATTTTCCTTCCTTTGACATTTTATACATTGTTATGAGACAAAATTTTACTGTTCGTTATAGTTTTATCCAATTGATCCTTCTAATTCCAAATTAATTAAGTTATTCATTTCTACAGCATATTCTACTGGTAGCTCTTTTGAAATAGGATATGCAAATCCTCTTACTATCATAGCTTTTGCATCTTCTTCTGATAAACCTCTACTCATTAAATAAAATATAGTTTTATCACTAATTTTTCCAATTTTAGCTTCATGAGAAAATTCTACTTCATCTGTTTGTATATCATTTACTGGAATTGTGTCTGAAATAGAAATATCATCTAACATTAAAGATTCACAAGATACTGATGATTTTGAGTTTTTAGCATTTTCGCTAATTTTAACTAAAGATCTATAAGTACATTTCCCACCATTCTTAGAAATTGATTTTGCATTAACTAAACTTGATGTATTTGGGCTATTATGAATTACTTTGAATCCATTATCTAAATTTTGCCCCTTTCCTGCAAAAGAAATTCCTGTATATTCAGTTTTTGCTCCTTCTCCATTTAATATGCTCATAGGGTATAACATAGATATTTTAGATCCAAATGAACCAGATACCCATTCCATTTTTGCATTTTTACCTACAATTGCTTTTTTTGTATTTAAGTTAAGCATATTTTTAGACCAATTTTCAATTGTAGAATATCTTAAATATGCATTCTCCTTTACATATAATTCCACACATCCTGCATGTAAATTAACCTTGTTGTATTTAGGTGCAGAACATCCTTCTATAAAATGAAGTGATGCTCCTTCATCTACTATGATTAAAGTATGTTCAAATTGACCTGATTCTGGCGAATTTAGTCTAAAATAAGATTGCAATGGAATATCAACTTTAACACCTTTTGGAACATACACAAAAGAGCCCCCTGACCAAACTGCTCCATGTAAAGCAACAAATTTGTGGTCATTTACAGGAACGCATTTCATAAAATGTTTTTTTACAAGTTCCGGATATTCTCTTACTGCTGTTTCCATGTCAGTATAGATAACTCCTTGTTTCATTAAATCTTCTTTCATACTATGATAAACAACTTCTGAATCGTACTGTGCACCAACTCCTGCTAGAGATGTTTTTTCAGCTTCTGGAATTCCTAATCTATTAAAAGTATCCTTTATGTCTTCAGGCACATCTTCCCAAGAGCTATTTAGTTTAGTTTTAGGTCTTACATATGTTGCAATTTCATCCATGTTTAGTTCAGAAATATCTGGTCCCCATGTTGGAAGTTCCAATTTGTTATATACATCTAATGCTTTTAATCTAAATTCTCTCATCCAATTAGGATCATTTTTTTGTTTTGAAATTTCTGCTATAATCTCTGGTGTTAATCCTTTTTTTATTTTATAATCATATTCATCTTTATTTTTAATATCATAAATATTTCTATTTATTTCTTCTATATTATTTTTTTTCATAAATTGATTCCCTTTCCTATTCTTGCAAATTCATTTGAATTACAGAATTCTCCAGTTTGCATTTGATTTTTTAAATATAACTACTATACCCATTATCTTCAATCTCTCTAGCTAACTCTTGACTACCAGTTTTAACAATTTTACCATCTACTAAAACATGTACATAGTCTACTTTTAAACTTTGTAAAATTTTGGTATTATGAGTAATAATTAAAACTGCATTATTATCATTCTTAAACATTTTTATCCCTTTTGATACAGTTTTTATTGCATCTACATCTAATCCAGAGTCAGTTTCATCTAAAATGGCAAGTTTAGGATTTAATACAAGCATTTGTAAGATTTCGTTTTTCTTTTTTTCTCCTCCTGAAAATCCAACATTTAAGCTTCTTTCCATATTTTCTGAATTCATATTTAATTCTTCCATATATCTTTTTAGTTCATCTTTAAATTCAAATATTTTAACTGGTTTTCCTGACACCTTATTTTTTGCATATTTTAAAAAATTTGTAACAGAAACTCCTGGTATTTCTTCAGGTAATTGAAAAGACATAAAAATTCCCTTTCTTGCTATTTCATCTGTCTTTAAATTTGTTATATCTTCTCCATCAAATATAATTTTTCCGTTTGCTTTATGATATGATGGATTATTTAAAATTGCATTTGCTGTTGTAGTTTTTCCAGAACCATTTGGTCCCATAATTACATGGATTTCTCCTTCATTAATATTCAAGTTTATTCCTTTTAAGATTTCTTTATCCTCTGCTTTTACATATAAATCTTTTATTTCTAATAATTTATCACTCATTTTTTCTATCCCTTCTTTTTTATTATTTTCGATTTGCTGTCCTTCTAACACAACATCTGCATTTTTCTTTATTAATATCATAATCACAATCTAAGCTATTTAAATCTAACACTTTATGAATATATTTTGCCAAATGATTAATAGTATTATCATTAATAGACTGTTTAATTCTTTCGGCTTCTTTTTTCGCTTCTTCATCTTCTATATTAAGAACTTCTTTTAAAAATAAATAAACAATATCATATGCTTCTAAAATTTTCTTTGATAAATTTTCTCCTTCGGCTGTTAATTCAATGGTCCCGTATGACTCATAATTAAGAAGTCCATTAGCTTTTAAATTATAAATAGCTTTATTTACGCTTGGTTTACTACAATTCATTTTCTTAGCAATATCTGTAACGCGTATATTTCCTTTTTGTTTTTTTAATAAATACATCGTTTTTAAATATTCCTCAGATGCTTTAGATACCATTCTTATCTCTCCTTTGTTAACTTCGGTTAACATTGTACTATATATGTTGTTGTTTGTCAAGGTTAACATTAAAAAAAATATGAATAACTTGTGATACTATCTCTTAAATTTCTTTTTGTTTTATTTATTCCTTATTTATATTTAGAAAAAGAAAATTATAAAAATGATTAGCAAATTAGCAAGTATGGACATTTAAGATTACAATATTTAAAAGAACATAAAAAAGCTGAATATACTATAATGCTTTTAGATGGTACTTTAAGAAAACATATTGTAGATACTGATATACAAGCTAAAGAAAGATTTGAAATACTTATGAAACAAATGTTAGAGAAAAATCCTATTCATGAAAATTTAAAAATGATAAATATCCAGCAAATGTTATTATTCATTGGCTAAGTAATAAAGATACAGCTCTTTATGTTGGTTTGTGGGAAGAGTTAAATAATGAAAATTTTAATTTAACGGAATATCGTGAAATTAAAATAAATGAAATTGGAACATCTTCTTATACAATGAGTCCTAAACAATGGATACAATGAAATAGCTAAAAAGCAATATAATATATTACAAGATAGTAAAGGAATAAAAAAATTAGAAGGATTAGATAATAATTATTATATAAAATAGTGAATAGTAAAACCCGTTTTGAAAAAATCAAAACGGGTTACTTACGCTATTTAATTGTTTTCCAGCATTGAGGATCTTTACCGTAAAAATTACCTGAAAGACATTTAGCGACTGATGGACAACCACGACAAAAATTTTTCAATTTGCATTTTGAGCATTCTTCAAATTTTTCGTACTGTCTATATTGTTTCATTTTCTCGCCAAAAAAAATGTCGTACAGACTTTCTTCTGGTACTTTTCCAATTGGAGATTCACATCTTCTACAAGCATATACTGTTCCATCAGACAATACTGTCATATGAGAAATTCCACACCGACACCCATCTAATATCAAATCCTTAGGATTTTCAACATTGTCTATATTAAACAAACCATTTTCATAAAGAAATAAAGTCCATAAATGATCTTTTAATACAAACTTCGTATGACTGTCTTTATAGGAAATAAACTTTTCCCACATTGTGCTTAAAAATTCGTGATATTC
>CANQVM010000072.1 GCA_947627265.1 uncultured Clostridia bacterium
TTTTTGCATATCCTTTTGGTGCTTTTGTTTCTTCTATTGTTATTGTATCACTTGTTTTTATATCCGTAATTTTAATATCTGGTATTTCAAGCTTTCCTTGTTCATCTGTTTCTATTGTTTGCTCTTTTTCTTGTGTAGTACCTTCTGGCAATGTTACTTTAAATTCTGCTCCACTTAATTTATTTCCTTCATTTGTACTATCTACTTTTATTATTTTTAAGTCATAATGTCCTGTTATTAGAGCATTTTTTACTTTTATTTTTATTGTTTTTGCAGTCTTTTCTAATGTTACTGGATTGTTTGCACCTTGCAATATTTCTCCATTTTCATCCACAACTGTCATGCTTGTATTTTCTTCATCTATTACATACTCCTTATTTAATAATTTCTTTTTTACATTTAATGTAATGGTTCCTTCAAATTTGTTATATCCTTCTGGGGCACTTATTTCTTTTATTGTATATGTATCTTCTTTCTCTACTGTAAAACTTGTTATTTGTTTATTATCTACTATACTTAAATTTCCTTGCGTTGTTGTCTTTTGCTCTGCATTATTATTATCTTTTGTTACTGAAAATTCTGCCTCATTTTCAGTTATCGTTGTTCCTGATTCATCTGTTTTTACTAAATTTATGCTGTATTCTCCTGTTATTGGTGTATTTTTTACTTTTATTGTTATTGTTTTTGTATTCTTTTCTAGTGCTACAGGATTATTTGAATTTTGTAATATTTCTCCATTTTCATCTAAAACTGTCATACTTGTATTTTCTTCATCTATTACATACTCCTTATTTAATAATTTCTTTTTTACATTTAATGTAATGGTTCCTTCAAATTTGTTATATCCTTCTGGGGCACTTATTTCTTTTATTGTATATGTATCTTCTTTCTCTACTGTAAAACTTGTTATTTGTTTATTATCTACTATACTTAAATTTCCTTGCGTTGTTGTCTTTTGCTCTGCATTATTATTATCTTTTGTTACTGAAAATTCTGCTTCATTTTCAGTTATCATTGTTCCTGATTCATCTGTTTTTACTAAATTTATGCTGTATTTTCCTGTTATTGGCATATCCTTTACTGTTATTGTTATTAAACCTGTTTCTTTATTAATTGTTACTGGTTCATTTTCGCTTATAACACTTCCATCTGAGCCTTTTACTGTCATTGTTGTATTTTCTGTATCTACTACATATTCTTTATTTAATAATTTCTTCTTTACTTTTAATGTAATAGTTCCTTCAAATTTATTGTATCCTTTTGGTGCACTTTTTTCTTTTATTGTATATATATCTATTTGCCCTACTGTAGTACTTGTTATTTGTTTATTATCTTCAATTATTGTTTCTCCATTTGCATCAGTTTCTGTTCTATCTGTATTATTTACTGTAAACACCGCTCCACTTAACTTTTCTTCATTTGTGCTATCTACTTTTACTATTTTTAAATCATAATGTCCTGTTATTGGTGTATCTTTTACTGTTATTGTTATTAAATTTGTTTCTTTGTTTATACTTACTTCTCCTTGTGGATTTTGCGTACTTACTTCTACTTCATTTACTTGTAATTTTGTATTTGCCGTATCTACGACATATGCTCCATTACTTTCTTTTACTTTTACTGTTAATTTAATTGTTCCTTCAAATTTATTATATCCTTCTGGTGCTGTTTTTTCTGTTATTGTATATTCATCTTGTTGTGTTTTACTTGTTATTTCTTTATTATTTTCAATTATTGTTTCACCTTTTGTATCTGTTGCTGTTTTATTTGTACCATTAACTGCAAACACCGCTCCACTTAACTTTTCTTCATTTGTGCTATCTACTTTTACTATTTTTAAATCGTAATGTCCTGTTATCGGTGTATCTTTTACTGTTATTGTTATTAAATTTGTTTCTTTGTTTATACTTACTGCCCCATCTGTATTTTCCACATCGACTTCTGTTCCATTTACTTGTAATTTGGTATTTGATGTATCTACTACATATGTTCCATTGCTTTCTTTTACCTTTACTGTTAAATTTATTGTTCCATCAAATTTATTATATCCTTCTGGTGCTGTTTTTTCTGTTATTGTATATTTATCTTGTTGTGTTTTACTTGTTATTTCTTTATTTTTTTCAATTATTGTTTCTCCACTTGTATCTGTTGCTGTTTTATCTATATTATTTACTGTAAATACTGCTCCACTTAATTTTTGCTCTGGATTTGTGCTATTCACTTTTACTATTTTTAAGCCGTAATTTCCTGTTATCTTTTTATTTGGCACAGTTACCTCTATAACATTATCTTTCACTTCAGCTTTAGCTCCTGCTGTATCTTGATCTTGTATTGTCACTTCTGTTGCTTTATATTCTCCATTTTGGTTTTCTTTTGTTACTTCTAAAGTTAGTGATTCAATTATTTTTTTGTATCCTTCTGGTGCTTTTGTTTCTTCTATTGTTATTGTATCAGTAGATGCTATATCTGTAATTTCAATATTTGGAATTTCAATCATTCCTTGGGCATCTGTTGTCTTTATTATTTGGTTTTTATTTTCTATCTTTACATCATCTGGTAATGTTACTGTAAATTGTGCACCACTTAATCTTTTTCCTTCATTTGTGCTATCTACTTTTATTATCTTTAAATCATAATTACCCGTTATTTTTTTATTTGGTAAAGTTACCTCTACAACACCATTATTAATTTTTATCTTAGCTCCCTCTGCTGTTTGGTTTTGTATTGTTACTTGTTTTGCTTTATATACTCCATTTTCATTCGTTGTTGTAACTTGTAAAGTTAATGTTCCAATTAACTTTTTGTATCCCTCTGGTGCTTTTGTTTCTTCTATTGTTATAGTATCTGTTCCTACTTTTGTAATATCAATTGATGAAATACTAATTTCCCCGTTTGTATCTGTTGTTTGCTCATCTTTTTTTTGATTATTTATTGTTACATTAAATTTCGCTCCACTTAATTTTTGAGTTTCTTTATCAGCATCTACTTTAATAATTTTTAAGTCATATTTTCCTTTTGCTTTTTTTATAACAACTTTTTCAAAGTCATCATCATCTTGTTGTCCTTTCCAGTAACCTGTTGTATCATTTGAAACATCCTTATTTGATGAGTGTCCTTTATAGTAATTTTCATTTTCACTTACCAATTCATCTGCTGTAGGACTTGTGCTTGGTGTTGTTGGTTGTGAATCTCTATCTGTCAGTCCTTCTATTTCACTTACATCTTCCGAAATCCACGCTACATTTGTTAATACTCTATCTGTTTCTCCTGAAGTTGCTGTTACTTTACATTTTATTGTAACTGATTGAGAATGTGGATCTCCTGTTCCTGAATATGCTTGTATATTACTATTTTGTTTTTCTTTTTCTTTTAATACCAATTTATTTGTTGTTGTATCATAAGATTCTTTTTCATAATTTCCTTGAAGCGAATTTTCTACATATTCTAATCCTGTCGGTAATTGGTCTGTTATCTTTGTTGCTCTTCCTGCTACTCCACCTTCGTTATATACTGTTAATGTATATGTTATTATATCTCCTGTTTCTATTTCTACAGGATCTTTTCTATGATTATATGTAGCTGTTGTATCATTTTTTAAAGTTTGCTCATCTATGTTTGGATTTCTTGTATTATCATTATTTAACTCTTTTTCATCTACTTTTGTTATATATTTTCTTAAAGCTAAGTCAAATTCTTTTGGAGTAACTGTCAAATCTTTTGTAACGATATGTTCTTCATTTTCTGGAATTACAACTGGTTGTGCTTGATCATCAGAAGTAGATGCCCATAATGTCACTATTTTAGAATTATATTTAATATTGAAACTTATTTTAATAGTGCCATTAACTGAAGTTTTTGGAATAGATATGTAAAAATCTTGTCCTACATAATCTTCTAATGTTTTATTTTCTTCTTTTATTTGACTTTGATTTAATAATTCATATGTATCTTTATTAATTATAGTATTATCATTTTTAACCTCCATTGTTAATGTATAAAAATCATTATTCGATTCATTATTTGTTATATTTATTGGTCCTATTATATAATTTTCTCCATTTACTTTATATTTTAGTTCTTCTGTATTTATTTTTACTGGTGCATTTTCTTCTGATTTTGTCGATGTACCAACATTTGAATAACTATCTGCTTTTTCTTTTGCAGTTTTTATTAAGTATTTATATAACACTTCAGCTTCATGCTCTCTATCTTTTCCTTCATCTTTGTAAGTAGATGTATTATAATCTAATAAAGATGAATATGAATTACTTCCACTTTCTAATTTATAATATAACAATAACTCGCTACCAGTTTTATCATATTTATCATAATGTTCTTGAGTAGCAGATAATTTATAATAATTTGTAAAATACCAAATAGCTGCTTGTTGTACAGCTTTTATATCATCATTTGTTAATAATTTTTGGCATTGATAAGAATTGTCACCATCTTGGCAGTAATAACAATCAAAATTATCTGACCAATGAATTCCTGCTTTTTCTAAAAATTCTTTTTTCTCTGTCTCTGCTGTTCCTTCACCTTTACCATCATTTAAATATAGCATATCGAGTAAAGCAAGTAGTGCATTGTATTTACTAATTGTTTTATCATTTCTATTTTCATCTACTGGAATTGTATCTTCTACTAATGCTTTTAAAATATCATTTTGAGATTTAATACTATCTTTATCAGTTAGCATATTGTATGAAACATCATATTTTTGAGTAGTTGTAATATCGTTAAAACCTGTTTCTGCATTTACACAATATATATTTTGACTTCCAGTTGTTGAAGCTGTCGCAATGCTATTAGTTCTTAATATATTTAATAGGCTAATATTACTATTCACTCTTTGCTGTAATAATGCCATAGCTTTACTTTCTTGTTCTGTTGTTTGTACAATATTCCAAATATGATGTGCATTTCCTTCACTTCCGTTTGTTCCAGGATCTCCACCAATTGCATATCCCATATGAGGTGTATCTTGTGTCATGAATTCTGACAATTTAAGATAAAGCACATTTGAGTTTGCAGATTGTGATGTTTCTGCAAATGAAGGAAGCTTTACTAAAATCATAGTAATGAATAAAATTATCATCATTGTAATTATTAATATTCTTTTTGTTATTGATGCTTTCTTTATGTTCATAGTTTTTTCTCTCCTTATATAGTAATATTCCCTGTTATTATTATAACATATATAAAAAGCATAAAACATTACTATTTATATTTCATTTTTATGTCTATCTCTTTAAGTTTACGGAAAACATCATTTAGTGTTTTTTTACATTTTCATAACAAATTTATTGCATAATAAAAATATTTAATAGAAAAAAGCCTATGCTCTTAAGCAAGCTAGGCTTTTCATGTTTATTCTTTATATTTATATTAAAATTTTATCTTATATTATAAATTTTTTAATTAGTACTACTCCTCCTGCAAGTGTTATTAATACAACGAATCCTAATGTAAAGTATATTCTCATTTGTCCTGTACTTACTGATAACATTACTGGTGCATCATCTATATCATCTTC
>CANQVM010000073.1 GCA_947627265.1 uncultured Clostridia bacterium
TTCCATTTTCATCACTATCTTCTGAAATTTGGGCTGAGTTTATTATTATTTTATCTGATGAATTTGGCTCTGTTACTCTAAATGCTACTTTTACATCTTTATAATCTGGATTTGTTTTGCTAATTTCTTCATTTGGATTAAAGGCTTTTAATAAGTTTGGATTTTCAGTATTTTCTTCTTTTTCTCCTTCTTCATCTTTTTTACTTTCTTTTATTCTTGCTTCTCCTTGTTCTTTAGACAAGTAATCTGTTACTATTACTTCTGCTTCTTCTACTTTGTCTGTCTCTACATAAGTTACTCCATCTTGTACTATAGTTGATAATCCTTTTGCTGCTTTTTCTTTTGTTGTTTCTTCTTTTGTTTCTTTTTCACGTGTTTGTTCCTTTTCTTCTTGTTTATTTTGCTCTTGAGTATTTTTTACTTCTTTACTATCTGTTTCTTCATTTGTCAATTTTTTATACATCTTCCATCTATACTCTGTATTTGTTTCATTTTCTGGTAGAAATTCTAGTCCATCTGGAATATCATCTAATACTTGTGATGCATATCCATTCATTTCTCCTTCATTAAATATTCTAATTGTGTATTCAACTGTATTTCCACTTCCTACTAATACTGGCTCTTTTGTATGTTCATATGATATTTTATTGTTTTCTTTATCATATTTTACTTCTGGTATACGTGTATTTACTTTTTTGTCTTCTACTTTTGTTATGAATTTTCTTAATGCTAAGTCAAATCTTTTGATAATTACTTTTTCAAAGTCATCATCATCTTCTTGTCCTGGTATGTAATTTCCTTTTTCTTCATCTTTATATGATGGTAAATCTTCATCTTTTGGTAACTCTACATTATCCTCTTCTGAATCTCTATCTGTTACATCTTGTTTATTTTCATCTAAGTACTTGGTAATATCTGCAATATTTGTTATGTTTTCATTTGTTGGAGATGTATCTTTTACCTTACACATTACTGGGATTTCTTCATAATCTAATACCTTTTCTCCATTTTCATTTTCTGATACTTTTTCAATTAACTTATCTTTTAAATATGTTGTTGTTACTGTTCTTCCATCTTCTGATGCTTTCCATCCATATTCATTGTTGAAGCTTCCTTCAACAAATTCTAAGTATTCTGGCAAATGATCTTTTATTTCTCCTGCATAACCATCAATTTTACCTTCATTATATACTCTTAACATATATACTACTATATCGTTTTTCTTTACAACTACTGGCTCTTTTGTATGGTTGTATGTTGCTGTTGTTATAACTTCTCCATTTTCATCTAATGTATTTAATTTTGATGTATCTACTACTGGCTCTCTTATATAGCTTCCATCTTTATTTTTTAAATATTCATCTTCTCCTATTTCTGTATCATCACTTACTGCTATAATGAATTTTCTTAATGCTAAATCAAATGGTTTAACTATTAGCTTCTCAAAGTCATCATCATCTTCTTCACCTTTCCAAAAATAATTTTCATCTCCTGGTGTTACTTCTTTATTTTCATCTTTTCCTTTGTAGTTTTCCATATTATCTTTATCAACTTCTGGATTTTTAGTTGGTGATGAATCTCTATCTGTAATTTCTCCTATTTCATTAGCATCTTCTGATATCCATGCCACATTTGTTAATACTTTATCTGTTAAAACTTTTATCCCTTCTACTTTACATTTAAATGTTACTGTATCTGATGCTGGCTCTCCACTTGTATATGCATCTAAATTTGTTTCATCTGTTCTTTGCATTATTAATTTGTTTGTATTTTCATCATATGATTTTACTTTATAATTTCCTTGTATACTATCTTCTACATATTTTAGCCCTGTTGGTAGTTGGTCTGTTATTTCTGTTGCTCTTCCTGCTATTTCTCCTTCATTATATACTGTTATTTTATATGTTACTTCATCTCCTATACCTACTTCTACTGGATCTTTTCTATGATTATATGTTGCTGTTGTGTCTTCTTTACTTTCTAAATTCTCTGTTTCAATTTGTGGATTTCTTGAATCACTAACAGATTTTCCATTTACTTCTGTTATGTATTTTCTTAATGCTAAGTCAAAGTATAATGGTCTATTTTCTACAATAAGTTGTACAACTCCATCTTTTACTGTAGCAGTAACTCCATTGGTTTGAGCATTTTTTATTTGTACATTTGTTGCTTGATATTCTTCTCCTACTTGCCCTTTTATTATTGTTAAATCTAATGTATCTATTATTTTTTCGTATCCTTTTGGTGCTTTTGTTTCTTCTATTGTTATTGTATCATTTGTTTTTATATCAGTTATTTCAACATCTGAAATTTCAAACATTCCTTGTTCATCTGTCGTTTTATTTTCTACAGTACCATCTGCTAGTGTTATTCTAAACTCTGCTCCAGTTAATTTCTTAGTATTATCTTCTGAATCTACTTTAACAAGCTGTAATTTATAATTTCCTTGTATTTTTTTATTTGGCACAGTTATTTCTACAACACCATCTTCAATTTTAGCCGTATCTTCTTTTACTCCTTCACCATTAATAGAAACACTAGTTACCTTGTAAGCTCCATCTTTGTTTTCCTTTGTCACTGTAAGTGTTATTTTTTCTATCAATTTATTATATCCATCTGGTGCTTCAAGTTCTTCAATCGTTATTGTATCTGTTCCAGCTTGTTCTATTTTAATTCCAGAAATAGTAATTTCACCATTTTCGTTTGTTATTTCTTCCTGAGGTTCTTGACCTTGTAATGTTATTTTAAATTTTGCTCCGCTTAATTTCTGTTGTTTATTATTAGCATTTACTTTAATAAGTTTTAAATCATATACTCCTTCTGCCTTTTTTATAACCACTTTTTCAAAGTCATCATCATCTTGTTGTCCCTTCCAGTAATAATCTTGATTTTCTGATGTTACAGAATTATTGTTGCTATCTCCTTTGTAATTATTAGGGTCTGTACTTACTAAATTACTTCCTGTAAGATTTTTACCATTATTTGCTTTTGGTTCTGTGCCTGGCTCTGAATCTCTATCTTCTCCTTTGTTTTTCGTAATTGTTATTTTGCTTTCACTATCATATGCTTCTGAAATCCATGCTACGTTTGTAAGTATTTTATCTTTAGTTCCTGCAGTTGCAGTTACTTCGCAAGTAAATGTTATTGTTATAGAAGACAAATTATTTGAATCTGAAGTAGAACCTGAATATGCATTTAATTCTCCTTTACCATTTGTTAATGTAAATGTTACCTTATTTGTTGTAGAATCATAATCTGCCGTATATGCACTATCAGTACTTTCTGTTAATTGCTTAAATTTTAATCCTGTTGGTAATTGGTCAACTACTTTTGTTGCTTTACCTTTCTTTTCTCCTTCATTATATATCGTTATATTATATGTTACTTCATTTCCTGTTTCTACTACTACTGGGTCTTTTCTATGTTTATATTCTGCTGTTGTATCTTCTCCATTAGCTAATTTAGTTGTATTTATATTAGGCTCTCTTTTATTATCATCAGTTGATAGTTCTGTTTTACCAACTTTTGTAATATATTTTCTTAATGCCAAATCAAACTCTTTTGGACTAACTTCTAATTGTTTTTCTACAATTTTTTCTTCATTTTCTGGAATTACGACTGGTTGTGTAGAAGTCTCCTTATTTTTAGATGTCCATAATGTCATCTTTTTAGAATTATATTTTATTGTAAAGCTTACTGTTACTTTATCATTAGCAGAAGTTTTTGGAATAGATATATAAAAATTTTTTCCTACTAATTTTTTTATATCTTTATCATCCACTGTTTTTTCACTTTCATTTAGTACTTCATATTCACTAACTGGAGTTTCACCATTTTTAACTGTCATTTTTAATGTATATAAAGCATTGTTTGATCCATTATTTTCAAATTTAATCGGTCCTATTATATATTTATCATCTTTTGCTTTATAATTTAATGTTTCAGTTGTTAATTCTACAGGTGCATTTTCTTCATCTGCTTTTGTTTGTGAGCTATCTGTTCCAACATCTGAATATTTACTTGCATTTTCTTTTGCTGTTTTTATTAAATATTTATATAATACTTCTGCTTCATGTTCTCTATCTGTTCCCTCTTTGTCACCACTAATTTTATGATAATCAGATAAAGATGTATATGAATTTGAAGAACCACTACTTGAACCTTGTAATTTATAAAATAGTAATGGTCTACTATTAGTTTTATCATATTTATCATAATGTACTTTATCACTAGATGATGATTGTTCAGTTGTACCATCTGTTTTATAGTAATTTGTAAAATACCAAATAGCAGCTTGTTGTACAGCTTTTATATCATCATTTGTCAATAATACGTGACATTCATATGTATCACCACCATCTTCACACCAATAACATTCATTTCCAGTTGACCAATGGATTCCTGCTTTATCTAAAAATTCTTCTTTCTCTGCCTCTGCTTCTTCTTGGTTTGAATTATCATTTAAATATAACATATCTAGTAAAGCAAGTACTGCATCATATTTATTTATTTTTGTACCATTACTATTTTTTTCATCTACTGGAATTGTATCTTCTACAAGTTCTTTTAAAATTTTTCCTTTAGATTGAATTTGACTTTTTTCAGTAAGCATATCAAATGATTCATCATATTCAACCTTACTATTAGTATCATTAAATCCTACTTCTGCATTTACACAATATATATTTTGATTTGTATTAGTTGCTGAAGCTGCTGCAATATTCATACTTCTTAGTACATTTAATAGTTCAATAGCACTGTTTCTTCTTTGTTGTAATACTGTCGTTGCCTTGATCTCTTCTGCTGTTGTTTGAACAATATTCCAGATATGATGTGCATTGTTATTTCCTATGCCTCCATTTGTATTAGGATCTCCTCCAATTGCATATCCCATATGTGGTGTATCTTGTGTCATAAATTCTAATAACTTCAGATACAAAGTTTGAGAACTTGATGTTTGTGGTGCTTCTGCTGCAAATGTTGGAATTTTTACTAGAATTGTTGCTATAAAAATAATTACTGTAATTGCAGTTATAAATATTTTTTTTGTTACTATTCCCTTCTTCAATTTCATAGTTTTGCTCTCCTTATATAACAATATTCCTTTTAATTATTGTAACATATAAAAAAAATGCAAACAATGCTTGTTTACATCAAATTTTTATTTTTATTTTTTACTGTTTACGGAAGGCATTACATAAAGATTTATTACATTTTGATAACAACTTTATTGCATAATAGAAACATTGAATACAAAAAAAGCCTTCGCTCTTAAGCAAGCTAGGCTTTTTCTATTTATATTAAAATTTTATCTTATAATACAAACTTTTTAATTAATAATACTCCTCCTGCAAGTGTTATTAATACAACAAATCCTAATGTAAAGTATATTCTCATTTGTCCTGTACTTACTGATAACATTACTGGTGCATCATCTATATCATCTTC
>CANQVM010000074.1 GCA_947627265.1 uncultured Clostridia bacterium
GAGAAGCACCTCCTTTGTATGGATTTGTTTTCTAACAAAAACATCATACCAGTTGGTGCTTCTTTTGTCTATTTTTTATTTCATTTTTCCCACATATTATTTATGCTAATTTAAATTAAAAATGAGGCTTGATAACCTCACTTTTCAAGAAGAATTTTAAAAAAAGAAGATCATATTTGTATTTTTTAAATCTTATACAAATTTAAATTTTAAAATAACATAATTTAATTATATTTGGGTTAGAATAAAATTGGTGATTTTATGAATAAAAAAAATTTAATTATTTTAATAATTATAATAATTTTAATAATAATAGGTGTTGGTTATTATTTTTATAACAATTACAAGATAAATAACAATAATAATGATGAATATCAAGCAGAACGAGCTTCTACTAATGATACAGAAAATCGGAAATAGTTCATATAGCAAAGAAAATAATAATGATTTTAACAATGCTACTGAAGATAATAATATAGAAGATTCTCCAAAATATGAAGAAACTCAAATTGCTACTTTTTCTACTAAAATTTATTCTAGTGATCCAGCTAGACAAAATAATGTCAAAATAACATGTGATACTTTAAATGACACTATTGTAAAAGCAGGAGATACTTTTTCTTTTTGTAATACAGTGGGGCAAGCAACAACTTCAAAAGGTTATCAAAAAGCTGAAATATTTGACAGTAATGGTAACAAGAAAAAGGGGCTAGGTGGTGGCAACTGTCAAGTAAGTAGCACATTATATAATGCTGTTCTTTCTTGTCCAGATTTAGTAGTTACAGAAAGACATGAACATAGTAACTATGTGCCTTATATTCAAAAAGGTAAAGATGCTGCTGTTGCCTATGGAAGTTATGATTTTAAATTTAGAAATAATTTACAAAATGATATCAAAATTATTTGTACAACAGATAACCAGAGTATAACAACTTCTTTAATTGAAATAAAACAAATCAATTAGTAAAATCTTTCCTCTAATAGAATATTTAGATGTATCTAAGAATATATTTTAATATCTATTGGAGGGATTTTTATGCAATTTTTTAAATTATCCATATGTTTTTTACTAATTTTTTTAATTACCTTTTGCTGTATGATACCATGTTTTGCAGAAGATAGTATTTATGTTTGGTCTTCTAATGAATCAACTCAAACAAATTCAGAAATAGAAGAAAGTAATAATCTTTCTTTAGAATCTGAAGGTGCTATTCTAATTGAGCAAACTACAGGGCAAGTTTTATATGCACACAATGTGCATGAACAATTACGCCCTGCCTCTGTTACAAAAGTCATGAGTATTTTACTTATTATGGAAGCTCTTGATAATGGCAAAATATCTTTAGAAGATACTGTACCTTGTAGTGAAAATGCTGCATCTATGGGTGGCTCACAAATTTGGTTAGATCCAAGAGAAACATTAACAGTAGATGAAATGTTAAAAGCAATTTGCGTTAATTCTGCAAATGATTGTAAAGTACAATTTATACACAAAAAAATCTAAATTTTAAAATTGAAAATTTTTATTTTCAATTTTTTTATTTTATGTTTTATGTAATTCAGTTTGGAGTAGGAAAATTTTTGTGCCACCTTTGTACATTGTAATCATAGTATGCACAATTAAAATACTAAATTTCAAATTTTCCTACTTCTGCAAAATTAAATTTTACATTTATTTCTTTTCCAAATACTTCTATTCTTTCTATCAGCTCTCCAAAATTTATACCTTTAAAATCCTTTTTTTCAAGTCTTTCTATTTCCTTTAAAACTGATTTTTTTTCATTCAAAGTATTTATTTTTTTCTTTTCTGATTTTATTTCTTTTTCTTTATCAGAAATACTGTCTGATAAATTTTTTCTTTGTTTAATAAGAGCATTATATCTATCTTTATAATTATCTTCACTTATTTTATTTGTCAACCTTTGATTATATAAAGATGTTATTTGGAAATTTATTTGTGCTAAATTTACATTTAATTGATTTAGATTTTCTTCTAATTCTTTAATAACATTTTCAGTATATTTTTTATATAGGTTGTCCTTTACCCTATTATTTTTTAAATATTCCTTATACATATTAGATATATATTCAAATACTTTGTTTTCAATTGTAAAATAATCTAATCTGCAATTATTGTTGCATAATTTAGTGTTTTCATCATGATTTCTACAATATAGAACAACTCTTTTTCTTACCTTCTTAAAAATAAGTTTCTTGCCACAATCTTTACAATAAATTAAGTCTTTTAAAAGACAGCTTGTTTCATTATGCTCTTTTACTGCTCCATATTTTTTAGTATCATGTACTTTTTCAAATACTTCCTCTGATATTATAGGTTCATGAGTATTTTTAGTAATTATAAAATCATTCCTTTTAACAAAAATTCTGTCTTTAGATTTATAACTAATGTTTTGTGTCTTTCCTCTTACACAATGTCCCAAATAAACCTTATTACACAAAATTCTAGTTATTGTACTTCTTCGCCATAAATTTTTATTTTC